>NZ_CAXQQP010000006.1:0-304230 GCF_964226795.1 Mesoflavibacter sp. | reverse complement strand
TGCTCTACATTAAATGGTATAATTTTAAAATTACCTGACGATGATAATTTATCTGTAGTAGAACTAACTGTAAAACTGTAATCTCCAGCGTCTAAACCATTTAAATTAACTTGATAACTGTTGTTTTTTAGTATTAATGGTCTTGATATTTTTTGATTAGTTTCCTTATTATTAAGTGAAATATTTAAGTTTTCAGTTGCATCAAATTCGTAGTTTTTATTGAAATATTGTGCGCTGATAACAATATTATCACTACCGTTATAAAATGAATTATAATCGACTGTTAACCTATTTTTACGTTGATTTGAAGCTAAATACTGCACCATTTTACCAATAAAAGCATCAAACGCTTCAAACGACTGATCATTTAAATAGTTTTGAGAACGCCATTTCCATAGGTTTTCTCCAAAAAGAATCGCTTCTCTTCTACCATTAGTTTCAAAAGTTGCTAAAAGAGGCTCGTTTGTTGGAATACCAGAAACGGTTTTATTTAAAATAGATTGGTAAGGCAGAGAAAAATCTGGTGCGCCAAAATTAGATTTTAATGGAGGAAAGCTTTCAAAATTGATATCATCTACAATAAAATTGCTATAATTTTGATTAAGGTTAGCTTGATAATCTTCGGTTTGAGATGTGATTTCTAAGTTATAATTTTTAGATACCGAATTTAAGAATCGTAAGTCTGTTTTTACTCCAGAAATCACCCATTTATTTTTATTTTGGTTTTCTAAAGCTTCAAATAACTGTTTAAATGAATTGTTTGGTTGATATAGTATAATTAATTGAAAATCATTTAATTGATTTAAAATTTCATTTGGTTTTAAAAATAAAACTTCGCGCTGTTCATTACTTTCAATACTTTTTTTAATAACACCTAAATCTGGATGTAAAACAGTGCTAACAACTGCAACTTTTGTCTTTTGATCAATAACTTCAACAGCAAAATTTTTATAATTATTAATCTTATTTTTTTCAGTTGAAATTGGAACTATTTGAGCTTGATAACTTTTAACACCAACAGAAGATGCTGGTAAAGTAGTATTAATGATTTGTGATGATTTGTCTTTTGAAAATGTAATTGTCTTTGAATATACCGCTTTACCATTTTGTGTAATAGTAAAGTTTTTGGTTACTGTTTCATTTCCGTTATAAACAATAATAGCTTCAACTGGAAATCTATTTTTTAAAAACGCATATTTATTGACATTTAACTGACTAATTTTTAAATCTGAATACGTAATGGTATCACCTAGTATGATTGGATAAATCGGTTGTTTGTAGTTGTTAGCAGAGAACTGATAATCGCTACCAATTGTTTGATTTCCATCAGAAATTAGTAATGTTGGTGCTGTAGTGTTTTTATAGATTTCTGATAAATCTCTAAATACTTTATTTAGGTTGGTTTGTTGGTCTTTAAAATTTAAACTATCTGATGTGTTTAACTGATTTCCAAAAGTGAAATATTCAACATTAAACTTATTATTAAGATTCTGATTTTCTTTTAGTTGACTTATAAATTCAACTTCTTTTTCATTTTGTTTTAAATGAGAAATAGATGCTGAATTATCAGCTACAATAACTAAATTAGGTTTTTCTGTATATGTAGAATTTTGTTCAAATTTAGGATTAATTAAAAGCAAAAACACAGAAAAAAAGGTGAAAAACCTTAAAAAAACAAAAAGCGCATTGTCTTTTAATGCGCTTTTTGTTTTGTATTTATACTGGAAAAGCGCTAAAAGTAGCGCTATAATTCCTGCTAATATGATTAATAATATATCTTGTGTAGACATCTTTTAATATATGAAGTACTATTTTGTTATGGATAAATAGTATTTCAAAAAAAAATCTAGGATGAAAATTTACGTTAACATTCCGCCATCAACGTTAAGCGTTTGTCCTGTTACGTAAGCAGACATATCACTAGCTAAAAATACACAAGCATTTGCAATATCTTCTGGCGTACCACCACGTTTTAATGGTATAGCATCACGCCAACCTTGCACAGTTTTTTCGTCTAATTTTCCTGTCATTTCAGTTTCGATAAAGCCAGGTGCAATTACGTTACTTCTAATGTTTCTAGAACCTAACTCTAAAGCTACAGACTTAGAAAAACCAATAATACCAGCTTTACTTGCTGCATAGTTAGTTTGTCCTGCATTACCTTTAACACCAACAACAGAACTCATATTGATAATAGATCCTTTACGTTGTTTAAGCATAGTACGTTGTACAGCTTTTGTCATGTTAAATACAGATTTAAGATTTACTTCGATTACTTTATCAAAATCTTCTTCGCCCATACGCATTAACAAGTTATCTTTAGTAATACCGGCATTATTTACTAACACATCAATGCTACCAAATTCAGCTAACACATCTTCTGCTAATTTTTGAGCTTCTTCAAAACTAGCAGCGTTACTTTGATATCCTTTAGCTTTAACACCTAAAGCGTTTAGCTCTTCTTCTAATTCATTTGCTGCTTCAACAGAAGAGCTATATGTAAATGCTATATTTGCTCCGTTTTGAGCAAAGACTTGTGCTATTCCTTTTCCTATTCCTCTTGAAGCACCTGTAATAATAGCTGTTTTATTTTCTAAAAGTTTCATTTATAATTCTGTTTTCAATTAGTATTTCAAATATAGTTATTTAGAATGTTATTGATAAGAAAAAGCCTCATAATTGTCATAAAATTATGAGGCTTTAAATAGTTTATGTTATTGGGCTTATCCCATTACTTCAGCTACTTTTTTACCTATTTCTGCTGGAGAATCTACCACGTGGATTCCGCAATCTCTCATAATAGCTTTTTTAGCTTGAGCAGTATCATCAGATCCACCAACAATTGCTCCTGCATGCCCCATTGTACGACCAGCTGGCGCAGTTTCACCTGCTATAAATCCAACAATTGGTTTTTTACTTCCTGAAGCTTTATACCAATTAGCTGCGTCTGCTTCTAATTGTCCACCAATTTCACCAATCATAACAACACACTCGGTTTCTGGATCATTAATTAATAATTCTACAGCTTCTTTAGTTGTAGTACCGATAATTGGATCACCACCAATACCAATTGCTGTAGTAATACCTAAACCTTGTTTTACAACTTGGTCTGCTGCTTCGTAAGTTAATGTTCCTGATTTAGAAACAATACCTACTTTTCCTTGTTTGAATACAAAACCTGGCATGATACCAACTTTTGCTTCACCAGGTGTAATTACACCTGGACAGTTAGGACCTACTAAACGACAGTCTTTACCTTTAATATAATCTGCAGCTTTAATCATGTCTGCTACAGGAATTCCTTCTGTAATACAAATAATTACTTTAATACCAGCGTCTGCCGATTCCATAATAGCATCTGCTGCAAATGCTGGTGGAACAAATATTATTGAAGTGTCTGCTCCTACTTTTTCTACAGCTTCTGATACTGTGTTAAATACAGGTCTATCTAAGTGAGATTGACCACCTTTACCTGGTGTTACACCACCAACAACGTTGGTACCGTATTCTATCATTTGACCAGCGTGGAAAGTACCTTCGCTACCTGTAAAACCTTGAACTATTATTTTTGAATCTTTGTTTACTAAAACGCTCATGTTTTGTATTATTAAGAATTTTTAAATGTTTTTATATTTCGTGTAACAAAAATAAGTTTTTGATTGCTATTACTAAAGTATTTTTAAACTTTAATTTCAGAAAATGAGTTTAAATTTTGAGAATTTTCGTCTGCTAGCTGACTTATTTCATGTCCTCTATATAGTTGTCCATTTTTAACTTCCCAAATTGAAATAAAATGCGCTAAAGGTTCTTCATCTTCTGGTTTTTCAATTGAAGTTACATAAATGGTATATCTTGCTGTTACTGTATTATTATCCTCTAACAAATGACTAAGCTTGTAATTAAACGAATGAAATGCTTTTTTTAAGGTTTCTATTCGCTCTTTAATCATTTTATAATCAGAACACATGTAGCCTTTACTACTATTCCAATGTAATAAGCAATCTTTATGAATAAACTTTATAGCTTCGTTATCTTTAGCTAAGTCTAAACTATAAAATGATTTTACAACCTCTTTTGCTGTCATTACTTTTCTTTTAATTGTTTTAAAATTTCAGGAATTTTTTTGACATACGCTAAATCTTTCAGTTTCTCTCTAGATTCTTCTATTGGCGTACCAAAATAAGATTTTCCGCCTGCAATAGATTTTGTCACACCTGTTTGCCCTAAAACATTTGCTTTTTTACCAATAGTTATACCACTAGTTGTACCAACTTGTCCCCAAAGCGTGACTTCATCTTCAATAATACAACAACCTGCTATGCCTGTTTGAGAAGCTATTAAGCATTTTTTACCAATTACAGTATCATGACCAACTTGAATTTGGTTATCCAGTTTAGATCCTTCACCAATAGTAGTATCTCCAGTAACACCTCGATCGATGCTACACATAGCTCCAATATCTACATTATCTTTAATGATAACGCGTCCGCCTGATTTTAATTGATCAAAACCTTCTGGTCTGTTCTTATAGTAAAAAGCACTTGCTCCTAATACACAACCAGCATGAATAGTAACATTGTCACCAATAATCGTGTCATCATAAATACTTACGTTAGAATGAATGACACAATTATCACCAATACTCACGTTATTTCCTATAAAACAATTTGGTTGAATTATGGTGTTTTTTCCAATTTTAGCAGTATCTGAAATTGCAGAACTTGAAGGTGTAAATGGTTTAAAATGATTAGTTAGCTTATTGAAATCTCTAAAAGGATCATCACTAATTAATAAAGCTTTTCCTTCTGGACAATCTACTTCTTTATTAATAAGAATTATTGTTGCTGCGCTATTTAAAGCTTTGTCGTAATATTTTGGATGATCTACAAATACGATATCTCCAGGTTCTACAACATGAATTTCATTCATGCCTAAAACTTCAAAGTTTTCATTGCCAACAAACTCGCAATTAATTAGTTGCGCTATTTGCTGAAGTGTATGAGGTTTTGGGAATTTCATTTTAAAAAAACAAAAGAGTTAAATTATTCTTTAACTCTTTCTTTATAGGTTCCTTTTTCTGTTTCAACCTTAATTTTATCACCTTCATTTATAAATAAAGGTACATTTACAGTTGCACCAGTTTCTACAGTTGCAGGTTTTGTAGCATTTGTTGCTGTATTACCTTTAACTCCAGGTTCTGTTGCTGTTACTTCTAAAATTACTGTAGCAGGCATATCTACAGAAAGTGGCATATTATCTTCAGAGTTTATCTGAATAGTAACCACTTCTCCTTCTTTCATTAAATCTGGTCTATCTAAAGCAGATTCTAAAAGTCTAATTTGTGTATAATCTTCTTCATTCATAAAATGATAGAATTCTCCATCATTATATAAGAATTGAAATTTATGAGTTTCTACTCTCACATCGTCTAATTTATGACCTGCAGAAAATGTATTATCTAATACTTTACCTGTAGTTACACTTTTTAATTTTGTTCTAACAAATGCAGGACCTTTACCAGGTTTTACATGTAAAAATTCAATGATTTTATATATATCATTGTTATATCTAATACATAAACCGTTTCTAATATCTGATGTTGTTGCCATTATTTACTTTTAATTTGAATTTTTAATTTGATGTAAAATATCCTTTCATAATTCCACGATGAGAATTTTTGATAAATTGAAGGATTTCGTCTCGTTCTGGAGTTGCTTCCATTTCAGCTTCAATAATTGCAGCTGCTTGAGAGTTATTATAATTTTTTTGATAAAGAATTCTGAAAATATCTTGAATTTCTCTAATTTTTTCGGTTGTAAAACCACGTCGTCTTAAACCAACAGAATTTATACCTACGTAAGATAGAGGCTCTCTTGCTGCTTTAACAAAAGGCGGAACATCTTTACGAACTAAAGATCCACCTGTTACAAAAGCATGATTACCAATTGAACAGAATTGGTGTACTGCTGTCATACCTGCTAAAACAACATAATCACCAATTGTTATATGTCCTGCTAAGGTGCTATTATTAGAGAATATACAGTTGTTACCAACAGTACAGTCGTGTGCTATGTGGCAATAAGCCATAATTAAACAATTATCTCCAACAACAGTTTTCATTTTATCTGTTGTACCTCTATTAATAGTAACACATTCTCTAATGGTTACATTATCACCTATAATGGTTAATGTGTCTTCGTCGTTATATTTTAAATCTTGTGGTACTGCAGAAATTACTGCACCAGGAAAAATGTTACAGTTTTTTCCTATTCTAGCACCTTCCATGATGGTTACGTTACTACCTATCCATGTGCCTTCTCCAATTGTAACATTATTATGGATAGTAGCAAATGGTTCTATAACTACATTTTTTGCAATTTTCGCTCCAGGATGAACGTATGCTAATGGTTGATTCATTTTTTAGTCGTTTTTAACTTTAGTTATTTGCGCCATTAATTCGGCTTCTGCACATAATTTACCGTTTGCATAAGCGTAACCTTGCATATGACAAATACCACGACGTATTGGTGTGATTAATTCGCATTTGAAGATTAAAGTATCACCTGGCATTACTTTTTGTTTGAATTTAACGTTATCCATTTTCATGAAAAATGTTAAATAATTTTCAGGATCTGGTACGGTACTTAATACTAAAATACCGCCGGTTTGCGCCATAGCTTCTACTATTAAAACACCAGGCATTACTGGCGCACCAGGAAAGTGACCTCTAAAGAAGTCTTCATTCATGGTTACATTTTTTGCTCCTATTACATATTGATCTGTAAGTTCAAAAACTTTATCTAATAATAAAAATGGCTGTCTATGTGGTAACATATCCATAATTTGATTAACATCCATTAAAGGTGTTTGGTTTAAATCAACTTTTGGAACGTTGTTACGTCTTTCGTTTTTAATTAATTTGGACATTTTTTTTGCAAATTGTGTGTTTACAAAATGTCCTGGTTTATTAGCTATTACTTTACCTTTGATATGTGTTCCTATTAAAGCTAAGTCACCAATAACATCTAATAATTTATGTCTGGCTGCTTCATTTGGATGATGTAAGGTTAAGTTATCTAAAATACCATTTGGTTTAACTGCTATAGTATCTTTGTTAAATGCTACTTTAAGTTTTTCTATAGTGTTAGGTGATATTTCTTTATCTACATAAACAATTGCATTGTTTAGATCGCCACCTTTAATTAAACCGTGTTCTAATAAAGATTCTAATTCGTGTAAAAAGCTAAAAGTCCTTGAACAAGAAATATGATCTTTAAAATCTGCCATTTTATCTAAAGTAGCATTTTGAGTTCCTAAAACTTTAGTTCCAAAATCTACCATTGTTGTAACCTTGTAATCTGAAGCTGGCATAACTAAAATTTCGCTACCTGTTTCTTCATCTGTATAAGAAATAACGTCTGTAACTTCAAATACTTCTCTTGTTGCTTCTTGTTCTACAATACCAGCTTTTTCTATAGCTTCTACAAAAAACTTAGACGAACCGTCCATTATTGGTGGTTCAGAATTATCTAATTCTAATAAAGCATTATCAATACCCATTCCTACTAATGCCGCTAAAACATGCTCACATGTCTGGATTGTTACTCCATTTTTTTCTAAACAAGTACCGCGTTGTGTATTAGTAACATAGTTAGCGTCTGCTTCAATTACTGGAGCGCCTTCTAAGTCTATACGTTTAAAAGCAAAACCAGCATTTTCTGGCGCTGGCTTAAAGGTTAATGTTACATCTTTACCTGTGTGTAAACCAACACCTGTAAGAGATATTTCACTTTTAATGGTTTTTTGTTTGACGTCTGTATTAATTATTGCCATTATTGTTTTTTTCTAAGTCGTTTACAGTTTTAACTATTTTTGGTAAGTTTTTAAAATATACATACGATTTATTAAAATCACCGTAAGATAATGCTGGAGAACCTTGTAATACTTCATTGTCTTTTACATTTCTACCTATACCAGATTGTGCTTGTATTTTTACATTATTACCAATGGTAATATGTCCTACAATACCAACTTGACCACCAATTTGGCAATTTTCGCCAATTTTAGTAGAACCAGCAACACCTGTTTGGGCTGCTATTACAGTGTTTTTTCCTATTTCTACGTTGTGAGCTATTTGTATTTGGTTATCTAACTTTACGCCTCTTCTTATAATTGTAGATCCTAAAGTCGCTCTATCTATTGTTGTTGCTGCTCCTATGTCTACAAAATCTTCTAAAATAACGTTACCTATTTGCGGTACTTTAGAATATTCTCCGTTTTCATCTGGTGCAAAACCAAAACCATCTGCGCCAATTATGGCTCCAGAATTAATCACACAGTTTTTACCTATTATCGATTCTGAATATACTTTTGCTCCAGAAAAAACAACCGTATCGTCTCCTATAGTTACATTGTCTCCTATGTAACTACTAGGAAAAATTTTTACATTATTACCTAAGGTTACATTATTACCTATATAAGTAAATGCCCCTATGTAAATATTATCTCCTTGCTTTACATTATCTGAAATATAAGAAGGTTGCTCTACTCCTGATTTATTAAGCTTTACTTGATTGTAGTATTCTAATAATTTAGAAAATGCTTTATAAGCGTCTTCTACTTTTATTAGTGTACAACTAATGTCTTGTTCTGGTATAAATGTATTGTTTACAATAGCAATTGATGCTTTTGTAGTATATATATAATGTGTGTATTTAGGGTTTGCTAAAAAGGTTAATGCACCTTCTTCCCCTTCTTCTATTTTTGATAATTTAGAAACTTCTACTTGAGGATTTCCCTCTACGACACCTTCTAAAATACCAGCTATTTGTTCTGCTGTAAATTTCATTATTGGCAAAAATAGAAAAAATGAATTAAAGTTTCTGCTTTGGATAACATATATAATGTTTTGTTACCTTTTTTGATAGCGCTTTTAAATTTAATTGGTCAGAAGCTTTGACTACATCATCAACTTTTCCTGACTTATAAAGAATCTTTATATTCTGCTTACTTCTTGTATATGCCTGATTACTTATTTCTCCTTTAAACACAAAATACTTCGCTTCATCTTCTGTAATATTATATTTATCCATTAAAGACTTTAAGTGAGTAGATAAAATGTCTTCTTTTATTGGTTTCTTCTTTATTTTAACTTTAAGTAGTTGTCTATCAATTATCATTTCACATAGATTACTCAACACAAAATCTTCATGATGCTGCCAAGATTTCATTGCAGAAATGATATCATAATCATCTAATTTTGCAAAAGTATCTAAGCAATTATCATCAAATTCGTTTATAGTTATTTCATTTTTCAAGAAAAACTGTAATGGTTTACTAGCTTCTAATTTTACGCCTTGTCTACTTAGTTCTTTTGCTCTTTTTAAAACTCTTATTACAAGCTGTTCTGCTACTAAACTTGTTTTATGTAAATAGACTTGCCAATACATAAGACGTCTTGCTACTAAAAATTTTTCGACACTATAAATACCTTTATGTTCAATAACTAGCTCATCATCTTTTACATTAAGCATTGTTATTATACGTTCGCTATTTATATTTCCTTCAGAAACACCTGTGTAAAAACTATCTCGTTTTAAATAGTCTGCACGGTCCATATCTATTTGGCTAGATATTAACTGAAGCATAAACTTACGATGATAATCGCCTTTAAAAATCTTTATTGCTAGTGTTAAATCGCCGTTAAATTCTTCGTTTAACTTTTGCATAAAAAGCACAGAAATTTCTTCATGAGATACACCATTTACTATGCTGTGTTCCATTGCATGAGAAAATGGACCATGACCAATATCATGTAACAAAATAGCTATATAAAGCGCTTCCTCTTCTTCTTTAGAGATTTTAACACCTTTAAAACGAAGTACTTGCACCGCTTTTTGCATTAAATGCATACAGCCAATAGCATGATGAAATCTTGTATGGTGCGCACCAGGATATACCAAATATGACAAACCCATTTGCGAAATACGTCGCAACCTTTGAAAATATTTATGCTCTATTAAATCAAAAATTGTCGAGTTTGGTATAGTAATAAATCCGTAAATTGGATCGTTTAATATTTTAAGTTTGTTTATTTTTCTCAAAATAAATCTTTACATTATAATTAGATAACAAATATACATGAACAATATAAATATTCTTTGGGTAGACGACGAAATTGATTTACTTAAACCACACATCATATTTTTAGAACAAAAAAACTACAATGTTGCAACTTGTAATAGCGGTACAGAAGCATTAGAAATTTTAAATGAAAAGAATTTTGACATTGTCTTTTTAGATGAAAATATGCCAGGACTAACAGGACTTGAGACTTTAAATGAAATTAAAGAAATAAAAGACACCATTCCTGTTGTAATGATTACCAAAAGTGAAGAAGAATATATTATGGAAGAAGCTATTGGTAATAAAATAGCCGATTATTTAATAAAGCCTGTAAATCCTAATCAAATACTGTTAAGTCTAAAGAAAAATCTTGATCATTCAAGATTGGTTAGCGAAAAAACAACTTCAAATTATCAACAAGAATTTAGAAAAATAGCTATGGATCTTGCTATGGTTAATAGTTATGAAGATTGGGTTTCGTTATATCAAAAACTGATTTATTGGGAAATTCAACTAGAAAATATCGAAGACCCAAGTATGTTTGAAATATTAGAATCTCAAAAAAACGAAGCCAACATTCAATTTGGTAAGTTTATAGATAAAAATTACCCTACTTGGTTTCAACCTAATACAGATCCGCCAATATTATCTCATACGCTTTTTAGAGAAAAAATTGCTCCAGAACTTAGTAAAGAACAACCTACATTACTTATTGTAGTAGATAATTTAAGGTATGACCAATGGAAATCTTTTGAGCCAACTGTAGCTAATCATTATAAAAAGGAAAATGAAGAAGCGTTTTATAGCATATTACCAACCGCTACACAATATGCTAGAAATGCTATTTTCTCTGGATTAATGCCAGCCGATATGGAAAAACTTCATCCAAATCTTTGGAAGAATGATACAGATGAAGGAGGAAAAAACCTATACGAAGCAGATTTTTTAGAAGCTCAAATCAAAAGATTAGGCTTAACACATTTAAAACATGAGTTTTATAAAATTACAAACCTTAAAAGCGGTAAACAATTAGCAGACAATTTTAAAGGTCTTAAAGATAACGATTTAACTGTTGTTGTTTATAATTTTGTAGACATGCTATCTCATGCAAAGACAGATATGGAGGTTGTAAAAGAACTAGCCTCTAATGACAAAGCATATAGATCCTTAACTCAAAGTTGGTTTAAAAATTCACCTTTATTAGAGATGATTCAACAAGCACAACAACTTGGTTTTAAATTAATAATTACAACAGATCATGGTACTATAAATGTTAAACATCCTTCAAAAGTAATTGGAGATCGTGACACCAGCTTAAATTTACGATACAAAACAGGACGAAGTTTAAGTTATGAAGAAAAAGATGTTTTAGTAGCTAAAGATCCTAAAACAATACACTTACCTTCTATTACGATGAGTAGCTCTTTCATTTTTGCTAAAAGTGATTTGTTTTTTGCTTACCCTAATAATTACAATCACTATGTTAGTCATTATAGAAACACTTATCAACATGGTGGTGTATCTTTAGAAGAAATGATTATTCCTTTTGTTGTACTAAATCCTAAATAAGCTAATTTTGCAAAAAAAATAATAGTGAATTTTACATATACATTAGATCAACTAGAAGAGGCTTCTAATTTTGTTTTAAAAAATGCTAAATCCAAAATCATTCTTTTTGAAGGCGAAATGGGTTCAGGAAAAACCACTCTAATTAAAAAACTTGTAAAGCAACTAGGAAGTCAAGATACTGTAAGCAGCCCTACTTTTTCTTTAGTAAACGAATATGAAACAAATGATAATATTATTTATCATTTTGATTTATATCGCGTAAACGAAGAAGAAGAACTTTATAATTTTGGAATAGAAACATACATATATAGTGATAAGTATGTTTTTGTAGAATGGCCTGACTTATTAAAATCAATGTTGCAAGAAGAGTATACAGTTTTGAGTTTTACAACCACTAACAATAGTTCTAGACAAATTAAATTGTCTAACACTAAATAAAAAATCTCTTCTTTTTTTAACAAAAAAATGTATTTTTGGTGCGTTTGCGGTTTTAACCACAGCAAAAAATTGGAAAAATATATTTTTTAACATTATTTTAACATTTAGCTTGAAATCATATTAGTTTTCAACATACTTTAGCGGTATTAATTAATTAAATCCCTAACATTATGAAAACTAAAAAGTATGTAATTGCCTTAGCAATTTTTGGTGGCGTTTTATTCACTGCACAAGCGACAAATCTTATTGATTTAAATGAACAACAAACAACAGAAATCGACAGGAGTAAAATCAAAGTTCCAACTCACGGATAATAAAAGTTTTATATTAGGTACAATTGTAGCAACAATGATTGCTATTACACCGTATCTTTTTTATTCTTACGAGAGTGTTCCAGATAGAAAAATCTGGGACACTTTTTTATTTACTTATGATAGCAAATATTACGGAAGTGCTCTAGCTGGAGTTTGGACAATAATGGGGAAGTTTATTCCGCTTTATTTATTAATAATATGGTTTTTCACCTGTAGACACTGGTGGTATCATGCCCTAATAATTCCTATTATAATGTATATATTTCAACTTATTAATGTTATAAATGAAGACTTACAATATGTTGATAGCAATCAATTTAAATACCTGATTATAGCTATGGCTATTGTTATTCCTTCAATTTACTTAATAAGAGCTAGAATATTTCATAAAATAAATTCTGTTAATAAATCAATACAAGAATTAGAGGATGAATTAACTTTTAAACCAAAATCACTTTGGGGAAAAATTAAGCAGTATTTTTAATGTTTAGCAATTACAATTTATTTCGTAATTTGTTTCATATTTAAAAACTGACTTATCAATGTCTAAATCCATAACGCCGTTTTCTAAAGCACAACTTATCCCTCAAGAAGAAACTTTAGAAATTTATAAGCATAAAAGCGAACTTTTTATCGGTATACCAAAAGAAACTGCTTTTCAAGAAAAACGTGTATGCTTAACTCCAGATGCTGTTTCTGCTATAGTTAATAATGGACACAGAGTTCTTATAGAATCTGAAGCTGGTCTTGGCGCTAATTTTTCTGATAAAGATTATAGTGAAGCTGGTGCCGAAATCACAAAAGATACAGCTAAAGTTTATAGTTGCCCTATGATTCTAAAAGTTGAACCACCAACTCTAGAAGAATTAGATCTAATAAACCCTCAAGCTACTCTTATCTCTGCACTACAAATAAAGACTCAAACTAAAAAATATTTTGAAAAACTAGCAGCAAAACGCATAACAGCACTAGCTTTTGAATTTATAAAAGATGATGTAGGTGCTTACCCTGCTGTTAGAGCTTTAAGCGAAATTGCTGGTACAGCATCTGTGCTTATAGCATCAGAACTATTAAGTAGCTCTAGTCAAGGTAATGGTCTAATGTTTGGCAATATTAGCGGTGTTCCTCCAACAGAAGTTGTTATACTAGGTGCAGGAACTGTTGGCGAATTTGCAGCAAGAAGCGCCATAGGATTAGGAGCTAATGTAAAAGTATTTGATAATTCTATAACAAAACTACGTTGCTTACAAACTAACTTAAATCGTACAATATATACGTCTACTATTCAGCCTAAATATTTAAGTAAAGCTTTAAAGAGATGCGATGTTGTAATTGGTGCTGTAAGAGGAAAAGATAGATCTCCTATTATAGTTACAGAAGCAATGGTTGAAAACATGAAAAAAGGCTCCGTAATTATAGATGTTAGTATTGATATGGGAGGATGTTTTGAAACCAGCGAAATTACATCTCATAACAAGCCAACATTTAGAAAACACGATGTTATTCATTATTGTGTCCCTAATATTCCTGCAAGATATTCTAGAACAGCTTCTGCTTCTATCAGTAATATATTTACACCTTATTTATTAAAAATAGCAGATGATGGCGGTCTTGAACATGCCATTAGATTTGATAAAGGCTTAAAAAACGGTCTTTACTTTTATCATGGAATTTTAACTAGTCGTGCAGTTGGTGAATGGTTTGATTTAAAACATAGCGATATTAACCTTCTTATTTTCTAAAAATACTTTTAGAATTTATTATTTAAGTGAAATCATTTTACGAATTTTACTCAAATTTTAAACTTCATGAAATTTATTCACAGATTAGGATATTACCTTGGTGGTTTTGCTATCGGATTAGTATTATTAGCTTTTTTTTTAAACGGAAGTAAAACGTCTTGCCAATACGATTATGGTCCAGAATCTAGAGTATTAAAGGATATAAATAATAAAGTCTTAAAATACTCAGCAGATAGTCAAATTTTACTGCAGAATAAAGAAATTGATACTACTACCATAAAAAACATACTAAAAGAAGGTGATGTTGTTTTCTCTAAAAGCGAACCAAGAAAAGAACCTTGCGGCATCTATCATATTGAAAAAGAAAAGGATAATAAAACTATTATCCTTACTGTAAAAAATTGTAAAAAAACTGTCACTTTGCAATCAATAAAGATTGAAGATTAAGCATTTTTTCTTCTTTGTCTTTCTTTTTTAATTAATGTTAATTCCCTGCTGGTTTGTCCTGCAACAGATGTGTTTTCTTCTGCTCTTCTAATCAAATAAGGCATAACATCTTTAACAGGTCCAAAAGGTAAGTATTTAGCAACATTATATCCTTTTGCTGCTAAATTAAAACTAATATTATCGCTCATACCGTAAAGCTGTCCAAACCATACACGATTATCTTTTTTATCAATATTTAAAGTCTCCATAAGTTCCATAGCAATGTAATTACTAATTTCATTGTGTGTTCCTATGAAAACTGAAATATCATCAATATGATGTAAAATATAAGTTAAGCAGTCATTAAAATTAGCATCTGTAGTTGCCTTATCTTTACAAATAGGACTTTCGTAGCCTTTTTCTTCTGCACGTTCTCTTTCTTTCTCCATGTAAGCGCCTCTTACAATTTTATAACCAAGCTTAAATCCTTGCTCTTTTGCTCTTTTATTAGAAGCTTTTAAAAACTCCAATCTATCATGACGATAAGTTTGTAAAGTATTATAAACTATAGGAACATCTGTATTGTAAGCTTTCATCATTTCTTCAGCTAACTCATCTGCAGCATCTTGCATCCAACTTTCTTCACCATCTATTAAAACTTCTACATCTTTCTGTTTTGCTAGACTACAGACGTCATGATAACGTTGTACTATTCTATCCCATTCTTTTTGTTCTTCTTCTGTAAATGGTTTTCCTTCTCCTTTTTTCTGAAATAAGTAAAAACGACCAAAACCAGTAGGTTTAAATACAACTATTGGCATTGCTTCTCTTTCTTCACAAAATCGAATTATTTTAATGATTTTTTGAGCTGCATCATCAAAATGAGATTCTATTTCTTTTCCTTCTACAGAGTAATCCAAAACAGAGCTCACTTTAGCTTCATACATCTTATCTATAACATCCAAACAATCTTCTTCACTTACTCCACCACAAAAATGATCAAAAACAGTTGCTCTAATAAGACCTTCGATAGGTAAATGAGCTTTTAAAGCAAAGTTTGTTGCTGCTGTACCAATTCTAACTAACGGTTCGTTAGCTATCATTTTAAATAAAAAATAAGCACGATCTAGTTGAGAATCACTTTTAAGTTTAAAAGCTATCTCTGTATTTTCAAAAAGTTTTTTATCGACCATTATCAAAAAAATTATGTGCAAATATAAATGAACTATAATAGAAATTATTTAAAAAACTCCTTATTTTTACACTTCATTTTACACAATATGACAGCTATCCAAACACAAGATTACACTATTTATTTTAATCAAAAATCTTATGATAATCTTAACCAACAAATAAATAATAAAAATTACTCTTCAATTTTCATCTTAACCGATAGTAATACTAATAAACATTGCTCATCACAACTTTTAGCCAATATAAATACAGATATTAGAATTGAGGTTTTAGAGATTGAGCCTGGAGAACAGCATAAAAACTTAGATACTTGTAGTAGTTTATGGAAAGCTTTAAGCGAACTTGGAGCAGACAGAAAAAGTTTAATGATTAATTTAGGTGGTGGCGTTGTTACAGATTTAGGTGGTTTTGTTGCATGTTGCTACCAACGTGGTATTGATTTTATAAATATACCCACTACCCTATTATCTATGGTAGATGCGTCTATTGGAGGCAAAAATGGTGTAGATTTAGGGGCTTTAAAAAACCAAATAGGTATAATAAAAACACCTGTTATGGTTTTAATTGACACCTCATTTTTAAACAGTTTACCACAACGCGATTTGCGTTCTGGATTAGCTGAAATGATTAAACATGGACTAATAAATAACCCAAAGCATTATAGTGATTTACAAAACTTATCTAACTTAACACTTGAAGATTTAGATTGGTTAATTTATGACTCTATTAATGTTAAAAAAGAAATTGTTGAAAAAGACCCAACAGAGCAAAACCTAAGAAAAACTTTAAATTTTGGCCATACACTTGGTCATGCTATAGAATCTTACTACTTAAACCAAGTAGATAAAGCGTTATTACATGGTGAAGCGATAGCTATAGGAATGATTTTAGAAAGTTATTTATCACACAAAATACTTGGATTAGACATTAATTCTGTCGAAAAAATTAAGTCATTTTTAATTAAAACATTTGGTCAACCTAAAATTGACCCAAAAGACTTTGAAGGAATTATAAGGCTTATGAAACATGACAAGAAAAATGAAAATGGTAAAATTAAATTTGTGTTTTTAGAAAATATAGGAACCTGTAAAATTAATCAAGAAGCACCTAATGATCTGGTTATCAAATCTTTTGAATTTTATAATAATTAACACCTTTATATTAAAATAAATTGTAATTTTAAATACTTTACTTTTTACATGACTACACTAACCTCTTAATTTTTAAATTATTAGGTATGAAAAAAGTTATTGTCGATTACAAAAAATTAACGCCTGAAGTATTACAATTACTTACAGAAAAATTTCCTGATGGTTATGGAGATGATGATATTATCAAGTTTGATGATCATCACAACCACAGTATTGAAGCTATTGAAGTAAAAACAAAAGATGCTATTTATCTTGTAAAAGTTAGTAGTAAACTACACTACACTATGACAAATTTTGATAGCAATTTAGATTTTACAACTAATAGCGACGGACATGTTGTGATGGATTTTAATAAAGACACAACACTAAGTAATGATATCGTTTTAATTGATGAGGAAGAATAAAAAAAAACGCTTCAGATAATTATACCTGAAGCGTTTTTAATATTTTAAAAATGAAAAAAGCTTAAAGCTCATTAAAAATACTGTGCATTAAACGCTTTTTATCATTAATACTTTCTTCCATAGATATCATTGTTTCTGTTCTATAAACACCTTCAATATCATCTAGCATAAAAATTACATCTTTTGCGTGTTCTGTATTTTTTGCTCTAATTTTACAGAATACATTAAATTTTCCTGTAGTAATATGTGCAACAGTAACAAAAGGTATTTCGTTTATACGCTCTAAAACAAAAGTAGTTTGAGATGTGTTTTGTAAAAAAACTCCTACGTAAGCAATAAAAGAATATCCTAATTTTTTATAATCTAAAGTTAAAGAAGACCCTTTAATAATACCTGCATCTTCCATCTTTTTTACTCGTACATGGACTGTACCAGCAGAGATTAATAATTTTTTAGCGATATCTGTAAAAGGAACTCTTGTGTTATCGATTAACATGTCAAGAATTTGATGATCAATTTCGTCTAATTTAAACTTTGCCATTTTATTGAATTAATAGATTTTAGGCAAAAATAGTACAAAATCTTTGATTATTCTGTATTTTAAACAAAGATTTTTAGTGTTTTAATGATTTTTTCACATTATTCACAAAAACGAAATCGTTTTCGTAACCTTCATATAACTGTTCCTTATTTACTGTCCTTACCTCTAAATTATTGGCTTCAATCCATTTATGAGCAAAAAAAGAATCATTTTTAAAAATTTTCTCAACTTTAGGAATAAAATTCAGCTTATTATCAATCAATTTTTCTTGAAATTGAATTGCTACATCTTTAATTTCTCCGTCTATTAATGCGTCTTTTATAATAACATCATAAAATAGTTTTTGATTTTCTGGTATATCAAAATAAGCCTTATAATTGTCACCTTTCACATCTTCCTTAGTTATACTTAATAACCCTGCTATTATAGCTTGATATGTGAATCGTCTTACTTCTTCCCTATTATAGTCATCTTTGTAATGTCCAGCTTCATATAAAATTGTTGGAGTTTGTTTCATTTGAAAGCTATCACCAACACAATTAGCATTAAAACCGTCATCATAACGACCAATTTGATTAGGTAACTCGGTTTGCATAAAACTATTAATTGAGGCTATAATCTGCATAGCTATAGCTCTTGTGTTATTAATATCTCTTTCTGTGTTTACTGCTGGAGATAAAAAAGACAATGTTGCAACATTATTTGTTTTACCTGCACTAAATATGGTACGTTGCCCATGCAAATTAAAACAAAAGTCAGGCTTAAAAGCATTATAACAATCTAATAATACTTTACTTTCTGGTTGAGATAAATCCTGAGCGTCTCTATTTAAATCTACATTATTAGCATTTAGTCTAGTATAAGCTTTAGCTCCATCAGGATTAAGCATGGGTATTATTTTAATAGTACAGCATTTTAATATATCATCAAAATAATTGTTTTTAAAGCTGTTTAATAAGTCAAAAATTGCTTTGGTGGTTGTAGACTCGTTACCATGCATTTGCGACCACATTAGTATTTTTTTTGGTCCATTACCAATAGTTATAGCATAGATCTTTTGATCTAATACAGAACGTCCAATAATTTCAGTTATAAAATTTGAAGGTAATTTATCTATTAAAGGAACTATATCATTTAATGAAATATAACGCCCAAATAAAGTGTGTTCTTTATCTTGTTTATGTCTAGTGTTTAAGTCTGTAATTGTCATATTAAATTTTATACGTTACAAATGTAAACAAACTAAATTTTACAAATGTAAACAACATAATTTACAATTGTAATTTACGTTTGTAAACACCTGCAATCAATCTTAAAGGCTTTTTTAATTAAGAAAGTAGTTGAAAGCTATATTAAATAAAAAACACATATTAATAACTCTCTATCAGTTATTTATGTAGTTTATTTAAAGTTTAAGTTTAAATATTTTAACTGTAAATAAGCAATAATATTTACATAATTAACTATTTTTTTACAATTGTAACATTGAAATTTGAACTGCTTTGTTTACATTTGTATCACTATGATAAACAATACAGAATTTGCTAAAAGACTTCAAAAAGTCATAGATTATTACGGTGAAAGTGGCTCTTCTTTTGCTGAAAAAATCGGTGTGCAACGCTCAAGTATTTCGCACATACTATCTGGTAGAAATAAACCAAGTTTAGAATTTGTTTTAAAAGTCCTATCCTCTTATCCTGAAGTAGAATTGTATTGGTTGTTAAATGGCAAAGGAAATTTTCCTGCTGAAAAAAATTCAACAGAAATTAAATCTGAAATTCCTACTCGACCAGAATCACAAAATTTATTTTCTGAAGTTGAAGAGAAAACTCAAGAAACAAATTCGACTTCAATTTCACGAATTGAACAAAATTCAAAAAAAGAAATTGATCGTATTGTGATTTTTTATAAAGATGGTAGTTTTCAAAATTTTGAGAATTCGTAACTAAGTCCACAAAATTTTCAAATACGAAAGTTATAAGTAGGTGAAATATTATACGATTTTAATAAGCTAGTTTTGTAATTTTGTAGTAAATATTTTTTTTATGAAACATTTTATCCTTTTGCTTTTAACATTAAGTCTATTTAGTTGTTATCAGGTTGAAAGAAATTGTAAAGATTTTAAAACAGGTAAATTTACAAGTGAAGTAACCATTAATGATAAACTGTATAAGTCTACATTTTTTAGAAATGATACGCTACAAGTAGAAACTTACGAAGGTAAAACCGATAGTTCTTCTTTGCGATGGATTAATAATTGCGAAGTTATTTTTAAAACTATAAATCCAAAGAGTATGGCAGAGCAAAAAGACATTCATTTAAAGATATTAACCACAACAGATTCTACTTATACCTTTGAATATTCTTATGTTGGCGAATCTAAAAAACAAAAAGGTATAGCTTATAAACAACAATAACCATGATAGAGTTTTTAACCTCTAGTGATGCCATTTTTGCATTACTAACGCTTACATTTTTAGAGATAATTTTAGGAATAGACAATATTGTGTTTATCTCTATCGCTGCAAATAAACTTCCTGAAGAACAACGTGGTAAAGTCACAAATATTGGATTATTATTAGCAATGGTACAAAGAATAATCCTTTTGTTTTTTGTGTCTTTTTTAGTTGGTTTATCTAAGCCTTTTTATACTTTAGATTTAAATTGGATGCATTTAGAATTAAGCTGGCAAGCTATAATTTTATTTGTTGGAGGATTATTTTTAATATACAAAAGTACTTCTGAAATTAGAGAAAAAGTATCTGATCCAAAACATGATGAAGATGAAGTTAAAGGAAAAGCTATAAAATCGTTTCAACAAGCTATTATACAAATATTAATTATAGATTTTATTTTCTCTATAGATTCTATTTTAACAGCTGTTGGTATGACTAATGGTTTATCAGACAATCACAATTATAATTTAATTTTAATGATAATTGCGGTTGTTATTTCAATAATAATAATGATTGGATTTGCTAATAAAATTAGACGTTTTATAGACAAAAACCCAAGTATACAAATACTTGGGCTTTCTTTTTTAATCTTAATTGGATTTATGCTAATTACAGAAGCTGGTCATTTATCTCACACAACTTTCTTTGACAAAAAGGTGGGCGCAATACCTAAAGGATACCTATATTTTGCTATTGCATTTTCTTTATTTGTAGAATTTTTAAATCAGAAAATAAGCAAAAAACCTACTAAAAAAGTGTAGGTTGACCAGAATCATCAAGGTTACTTCCTTCTTCTAAGTCTTCTGATGGTTTTGAAGAAACATCTTCTTCGTCTATTACATCAATGCTATCTGCAGGAACGTCTTCTGGCGCTTCATATGGTAAAGGATCTAAAAGACTTATTTGGTTTACCTTATCTTTAGTTAATTGATTACCAAGTGCATTTATACCTTTAATTGCTATAAATTCTTCTAAATTAACTTGTAAATTATCCTTTCTGTCTTTACCTCTTTCTTTAGTAAATTCTACTTCCGCCATAGGTTTCCAGTCGGTAGACACAATTTCTAATTGTGATTTTGGATGTTCCGAAATAAATAAATCCTCTTTACTTTCATTTTCAATTAAAAAACGTTTTACGTAGTAACGTTCTTTATCGCCATCATAATATATAGCTGAAATTGGCTTTTTTGGTATCCATTTTTCCAGCACAATCATATCGTCATCAAAATGCGCTGTTACTTCTGGAATTATAGTTTTTACATAACCTCGTTGGTTGATTACCAATAGTCGATCTTCACCTCTAAACTCGCCTAACAACTCGCCTCTTCCATCTACATTTAAACGTTGTACTGTATCGTCAAACCATATTTTACGCGGTTTTAACGTAGATACACCTTTTTCTTTTAATTCTATTTTTTTAATGGCGTATTTGGTAACCACATTACCTTTACTTGCACGACCTTTTATTAAAATGTCTGCAAAATCTATATCCCATTTAAGTTTTTTAATACTTCCTACTTGTCTTAAAAATACCGAAATGACTTCGGCTTCTCCATTAGGGTTTGCAGAGAAATACCAAACTTTACTCGATTTGTTTCCATTAGTTAAGTCGTACTCTTTATCTCTAGTCATGGAAGTTACGGCAAAACGTTTGATATACGAAGGTCCTTTGCTTCCATCGCGATAAATCATATTGTAAATAGTACGTTTGTCTTTCTTTTTAAAGACTGCAACGTGTATAATATTTTTACCAATAAAGGTTTTGCTATCTACTTTAGTGACCATCATTTTACCTTCGGCAGTAAATACAATAATATCGTCTATATCACTACAATCGCAAACATACTCGTCTCTTCTTAACGATGTACCAATAAAACCTTCTTCTCTATTTACGTAAAGTTTTGTGTTTCTAATCACCACTTTTGTAGCATCTACATCTTCAAAAGCGCGTAGTTCTGTTTTACGTTCTTTACCTTCGCTATACGTGTCTTTTAAGCGTTTAAAATAAGCAATTGCGTAATCTATTAGGTTAGCTAAATGATGTTTAACTTCGGCAATTTGATCTTCTAAAGCGTCAATTTTTTGTTGCGCTTTATCGATATCAAATTTAGAAATACGTTTAATTCTAATTTCGGTTAAACGTACAATATCTTCTTCTGTAATGGCACGTTTTAAATGTTTTATATGTGGTTGAAGTCCTTTGTCTATTGCTTGGATAACACCTTCCCAAGTTTCTTCCTCTTCAATATCACGATAGATACGGTTTTCTATAAAAATACGTTCTAACGATGCAAAATGCCACTGCTCTTCAAACTCGTTAAGTTTGATTTCTAATTCTTGTTTTAATAACTGAACTGTGTTGTCTGTACTACGACGCAACATTTCAGAAACACCTATAAATAAAGGTTTGTTATCTTCAATCACACAGCCTAATGGCGAAATAGAGATTTCGCAATTTGTAAATGCGTAAAGTGCATCTATAGTTTTATCTGGTGAAATTCCTGACGGTAAATGCACCAAGATTTCTACTTCTGCAGCAGTATTATCTTCTATTTTTTTGATTTTGATTTTACCTTTGTCGTTCGCTTTTAAGATAGAATCTATTAACGACGATGTTGTTGTACCAAAAGGTACTTCGGTAATTACCAATGTGTTTTTATCGTATTGCGAAATTTTTGCACGCACACGAACTTTTCCGCCACGCATACCGTCGTTATAATCGCCACAATCTGCAATACCTGCTGTTGGAAAATCTGGTAAAATTGTAAAACGCTTACCTTGAAGATGCTTGACAGACGCATCGATAAGCTCTATAAAATTATGTGGTAATATTTTTGTTGATAATCCTACTGCAATACCTTCTCCGCCTTGCGCTAACAATAACGGAAACATTACTGGTAGATTGATTGGCTCTTTACGTCTACCATCGTAAGACGCTTGCCACTCGGTAATTTTTGGATTATAAACTACGTCTAAAGCAAATTTAGAAAGACGTGCTTCGATATAACGTGATGCTGCTGCGCTATCTCCGGTAAGGATATTTCCCCAGTTACCTTGCGTATCAATTAACAGGTCTTTTTGACCAATTTGTACCATAGCATCTGCAATACTGGCATCACCATGCGGATGATACTGCATGGTATGACCAACAATATTAGCCACCTTATTGTAACGACCATCATCTAAGTCTTTCATAGAATGCATGATACGACGTTGCACTGGTTTAAAACCATCTTCTATTGCTGGTACTGCACGTTCTAAAATAACATAAGACGCATAATCTAAAAACCATTCTTTATACATACCAGTAATCCTGGTAATGGTTTCGTTTGCGTCTTGGTTTTGGTCGTTTGTTAAGTCTTCGTTTTCTTCTTCTGCCATATTGTTATTCCTGTCTAAAGGAAATTATTTATTTAGACTTAAATATAAGTTTTAATTATTCGATAGTTAAATAATATTCTACATCTATCAATTCAAAAGTATTTGATATGCCTGTTGAATGTGGCTCTTCAACATCATATGTAATAATACAACTTGAATTTGCATCAATTGATGTACAAGAATTTATGCCATAATTAGTTGAAAATTGAATATTATCTGAATTAATAGTTATTCTTTGTATACCTTCTACTGGTTGGTCGCTAAGGTTATTTAATTGAATTTCAAATTGTAATCTAGACGTATTATTACCTGTGTCTTGTGTGTATTCAAACTGAATTACATCATAGCTAAAGTCTTCTAGTTTTTGAGGTTCTATTTGTTCTGCACTAGTTGGCTCTGAAAAATCACAAGGCACTTCTTGTTCTGTGTTATAGCTGTAAGATGCTCCGTCAAGAATATAAAACTGAGTTATGGTTATTGTTTTTGTACAACTTTGAATTGAATCTTCGTTTTCATCGCTAGAAGAACAATTAAAACATAACAATAAAACAAATAATAAATTTAATATAGCTTTATATTTCATCCTACTTCCCTTCTTCAATTATATCCATTTCAACCTTTAAGTTATCTATGATAAACTCTTGTCGCGATGGTGTGTTTTTACCCATATAAAAAGACAATAATTCTTCTATAGACATATTATCGTCAAGCATTACAGGATCAAGTCTTATATCGTCACCTATGAAATGTTTAAATTCGTCTGGACTAATTTCACCTAAACCTTTAAATCGTGTAATTTCTGGTTTTGGCTTTAGTTTTTCTATAGCGTTACGACGTTCTTCTTCACTGTAACAATAAATAGTTTCTTTTTTGTTTCTTACCCTAAATAATGGTGTTTGTAAGATGTAAAGATGTCCGTTTTTAATAACTTCTGGAAAAAACTGTAAGAAAAAAGTAATTAACAACAGTCTAATATGCATACCATCTACATCGGCATCGGTTGCAATTACGATGTTATTGTAACGTAAATCTTCTAAAGATTCTTCTATATTTAAAGCTGCTTGAAGTAGATTAAACTCTTCGTTTTCGTAAACTATTTTTTTGGTTAAACCGTAACTGTTTAACGGCTTTCCTTTTAAACTAAAAACCGCTTGCGTATTAACATCTCTAGATTTTGTGATACTTCCCGAAGCCGAATCACCCTCAGTTATAAACAATGTAGTTTCTAGGTTTCTTTCGTTTTTTGTATCACCAAAATGCACACGACAATCGCGTAATTTTTTATTATGAAGACTTGCTTTTTTAGCACGATCTTTAGCTAATTTTCTAATACCAGAAAGCTCTTTACGCTCTCGTTCTGCTTGTAATATTTTACGTTGAAGCTTTTCGGCTGTTTCAGTATTTTTATGTAGAAAGTTATCTAAGTAAGTTTTGATAAAATCGTTAACATAAGTTCTAACAGTTGGTAAATCTCCACCCATATCTGTAGAACCTAATTTTGTTTTAGTCTGACTTTCAAAAACTGGTTCCATTACCTTTATGGCAATTGCAGAAACAATAGACTTTCTAACATCTGAAGCATCGTAATTTTTACCATAAAAATCTCTGATAGTTTTTACAATTGCTTCTCTAAAAGCATTTAAATGCGTTCCTCCTTGCGTTGTGTTTTGTCCGTTTACAAAACTGTTGTAATCTTCGCTATATTGTGTTTTACTGTGCGTTATTGCTACTTCAATATCGTCACCACGTAAGTGTATTATTGGATAAAGTTGATCGTCTTCTTTAATTTTTTCTGAAAGAAGATCTTTTAATCCATTTTCACTAAAGTATTTTTCGCCATTAAAAACTATGGTTAAACCTGGATTTAAGTACACATAGTTTTTAAGCATTTTTGCTACATACTCATGACGAAACTTGTAATTTTTAAAGATAGTTTCGTCAGGAATAAATGAGACTTTTGTTCCTTTTCGTCTTGACGTTTCTTCTAAAAACTCTTGATCTACAAGGTTTCCTTGTTCAAAATCGGCAGATGCACTTTTACCATCACGAGATGATTCTACTCTAAAATATGTTGATAAAGCGTTAACTGCTTTTGTACCAACACCGTTAAGTCCAACCGATTTTTTAAAGGCTTTAGAATCGTATTTACCACCGGTATTCATTTTAGATACGACGTCTACCACTTTTCCTAATGGAATACCACGACCATAATCGCGTACGATTACTTTATTACCTTGTATGGAAATCTCAATGGTTTTTCCTGCGCCCATAACAAACTCGTCTATCGAGTTGTCTAATACTTCTTTAAGCAGAATGTATATACCGTCGTCTGGCGAAGATCCATCACCAAGTTTACCAATATACATACCAGGTCGCATACGGATGTGTTCTTTCCAGTCTAACGAGCGTATATTGTCTTCGGTATAATTTGTTTGTTCTGACATAAATTTAGGTGCAAAATGTGAGATATGTTGCTAATATAATACAACCCAGTAAAAAATGAAATAGTAGACTATGAAATTAATTAACAATATATTTTGATAAGTAGTAAACTATTTTTTATCGACACAAATTTCACGAATTTTCAAAAATCATCTAGTGTTTTACATTTTAATTCAATCACTTCTAAACAAAAAACGAGATGAATTTTCATCTCGTTTTTAATGTCTTAAATCTTAATATCTAATTGTGAAGCAATCTAAAATGTAAATTACACATTGAATCTAAAATGCATCACATCGCCATCTTTTACGATGTATTCTTTACCTTCAACACGCATTTTACCAGCTTCTTTTACTTTAGCTTCACTACCAAATTGTACATAATCATCGTAAGCAATAACTTCTGCTCTAATAAATCCTTTTTCAAAATCGGTATGAATTACTCCTGCAGCTTGCGGTGCAGTTGCACCGACATTTACAGTCCAAGCTCTTACTTCTTTAACTCCTGCAGTAAAGTAGGTTTGTTGGTTTAATAATTTATAAGCAGAACGGATTAATTTAGCAGATCCAGGCTCGTCTAATCCTATATCTTGTAAAAACATTTGGCGCTCTTCGTAATCATCTAATTCATTGATATCTGCTTCTGTACCTACTGCTAATACTAAAACTTCAGCATTTTCATTTTTTACGTTTTCACGAACTTTTTCGACATATTCATTACCAGAAACAGCACTACCTTCGTCTACATTACACACATACATTACTGGTTTTTCTGTAATAAACTGTAATGGTTTTACGTAAGCTTTATGGTCTTCTTCAGAAAAATCTAAAGCTCTAATCGATGTTCCTGCCTCTAAAGCTTCCTTTATTTTTAATAAAACAGCTTCTTCTTTTTGAGCTTCTTTATCGCCTGTTTTTGCAGCTCTTTTTACTTTGTCAAGCTTTTTTTCTACTGTTTCTAAGTCTTTTAATTGCAGCTCTATATCTATAGTTTCTTTATCTCTAATTGGATCAACACTACCATCTACATGTACAATATTATCGTTATCAAAACAGCGTAACACGTGTAAAATTGCATCTGTTTCTCTAATATTTGCTAAAAATTGATTACCTAAACCTTCTCCTTTACTAGCTCCTTTTACTAATCCTGCGATATCAACAATTTCTACTGTTGCTGGTAAAACACGTTCTGGTTTTACTAAACTTTCTAACTTTTCCAACCTTGGATCTGGTACATTTACCACACCAATATTAGGCTCTATCGTACAAAACGGAAAGTTTGCACTTTGCGCTTTTGCATTAGACAAACAATTAAATAAAGTCGATTTTCCTACGTTTGGTAAGCCTACAATTCCTGCTTTCATTGTTATATTTTATTTTTAACGAGTGCAAATGTACACATTAATCCAATAAAAAATCCCAAGTGTTAACTTGAGATTTTAATTTTTTACATAAATATTATGTTATCCATCAGGATGCATAAATTTTTGTTTACCAAGTAAGGTTTCTTCACTTTCTACATGATCATCATCAGGTACACAACAGTCTACAGGACAAACTGCAGCACATTGTGGCTCTTCATGAAAACCTTTACATTCTGTACATTTATCAGGGACAATGTAATAAATCTCATCACTTAAAGGCTCTTGCGCCTCATCTGCATCAACTTCTTTTCCATCAGGTAAAACCAATTTACCTTCTAAACTTGTTCCGTCTTTATATCTCCAATCGTCAGCACCTTCGTAAATTGCAGTGTTTGGGCATTCTGGCTCACAAGCTCCGCAGTTAATACATTCGTCTGTTATAATAATTGCCATAGCGTAATTTCGTTTTTGTTTACTTAACTTTGTACAAAAATAAAGCCAAAAATACGGTTATACAAATTATAATGGGTAACAAATATTACATAACTAAAGCTTTCGCCGAATTAGGCCAATTTTTAAGCCAATTTACCACTAAAGGAATTGAAAAAAAAGAAAATGTTCTACATAATGACTTGTTTTTTGATGGATTTAAACATCAAATAAAATTAGCCAAAGAACATAATGGCTGGTTTACTGAAAACAATATTTTATTCGCTTTAGAAGGTTGGGCTAATTTATTGACTGAAAATAATTTAAAACAATGGTTGTCAAGTTATAATTTAAGTGAAGTCCAACCAAAAAAAGTAGCTATTATAATGGCAGGAAATATCCCTTTGGTTGGATTTCATGACTTTTTAAGTGTTTTAATCACTGGACATGATGTGTTGGTAAAACAATCGTCTAACGATAAACATCTTTTACCTTTTTTAGCTAAATATTTAGAATATGTTTCTCCTGAATTAAAAGGAAAAATAACATTTACCGAAGACAAACTTCAAAATTTTGATGCTGTGATAGCAACTGGAAGTAACAATACTGCTAGGTATTTTGAGTATTATTTTAAAAATAAACCATCAATAATTAGGCAAAACAGAAACTCAGTAGCAATTTTAACTGGTGATGAAACTGAAGATCAACTTAATGCCTTATCAGAAGATATTTTTAGATATTATGGATTAGGTTGTCGCAACGTTTCTAAATTATTTGTTCCAAAAAATTACAATTTTGATGGCTTTTTTAACGCGATGTATAAATGGCATACTATAATTGAAGAGGCTAAATACGCTAATAATTATGATTATAATAAAGCAGTCTATTTAATGAGCGAATTTGACATGCTAGAAAATGGTTTTTTAATGATAAAAGAAGACCAAAGCTATGCATCTCCTATCGCAACTGTTTTTTATGAATACTATGATAGCTTAGAACAACTTCAAAACAAACTAAACATTGATAAAGATTTAATTCAATGTGTTGTGTCTAAAGGGCTAACCGAAAACGATGTAGATTTTGGCATGACCCAAAAACCACAACTTTGGGACTATGCAGATGATATTAATACTATTGAGTTTTTGTTAAAAATATAGTTGATAAATTATCATATTAATAACATTTTTTACAGTATTAATTAGCACCTTTGTAATGCTAAACAAACTATATATACTGTAAATCCTTTACAGTGTATGCATAAAATATTAAAAAATGCAAAGACACAATTTTAGCGCAGGACCATGCGTATTGCCTCAAGAAGTATTACAAAAAGCCTCTCAAGCGGTTTTAGATTATGACAACGGATTATCTTTAATAGAAATTTCTCATAGAAGTAAATCCTTTGTAGATATTATGGAGCAAGCAAGATCTTTGGCTTTAGAATTACTTGGTTTAGAAGGCAAAGGTTATAAAGCTTTATTTTTACAAGGTGGCGCAAGTATGCAATTTTTAATGGTTGCTCAAAATATGTTGGAAAAAAGAGCTGCGTATCTAAATACAGGAACTTGGTCTGACAAAGCTATTAAAGAGGCTAAAATCTTTGATGACATTATTGAAGTCGCGTCTTCTAAAAATGCTAATTACAATTATATCCCTAAAGGATACGAAATCCCAGAAGATTACGATTATTTTCACTGTACATCTAACAATACCATTTTTGGAACACAAATAAAAGAGTTTCCAAACTCACCAATACCAATGGTTTGTGATATGAGTTCTGACATATTTTCAAGAACCTTAGATTTTTCAAAATTTGATATTATTTATGCTGGTGCTCAAAAAAATATGGGTCCTGCTGGTACTACTTTAGTTGTAGTAAAAGAAGATGTTTTAGGTAAAGTATCACGCAAAATACCTTCTATGTTAGACTACAAAGTGCATATTGAAAAAAGTTCAATGTTTAATACGCCTCCAGTATTTGCAGTATATACAAGCATGTTAACATTACAATGGTTAAAAGATTTAGGAGGTATTAAAGCAATTGAAGAAGAAAACGAAAAGAAAGCGCGATTAATTTATTCTGAAATAGATTTAAATCCTCTATTTAAAGGATTTGCAGCTAAAGAAGATCGTTCTTACATGAATGCAACTTTTACATTAACAAACGACGATTTAAAAGAAACTTTTGATACCATGTGGAAAGAAGCTGGTATTAACGGACTTAACGGACACAGAAGTGTTGGTGGTTACCGTGCAAGTATGTATAATGCTTTATCACTAGACAGTGTTAAAGTATTAGTAGAAGTTATGAGCGAATTAGAAAGTAAAGCTTAATCATTTTTAAACAGAAAAAGAAAATATAATAATGAAAGTATTAGCAAACGATGGTATATCAAATAGCGGAATCGAAGCTTTAGAAGCTGCTGGATTTGAAGTTAATACCACTACTGTAGCACAAGAACAATTAATAAATTATATTAATAACAATAATATAACTGTACTTTTAGTAAGAAGCGCAACAAAAGTTAGAAAAGACATAATTGACGCTTGTCCAGAACTAAAAATAATAGGTCGTGGTGGCGTTGGTATGGATAATATAGATGTAGACTATGCACGTAATAAAGGTATACACGTAATCAATACTCCTGCAGCATCTTCTCATTCTGTTGCAGAACTAGTTTTTGCTCATCTTTATGGTTTAGCAAGATTTTTACATAATGCCAATAGAGACATGCCTTTAGAAGGAGACACTAAATTTAAGGCATTAAAAAAAGCTTATGCTAAAGGAACAGAATTAAAAGGTAAGACACTAGGTATTATTGGTTTTGGTCGTATTGGACAAGCTACAGCAAAAGTAGCTATTGGCGCAGGAATGAAAGTAATTGCTTTTGATCCATTTATTGAAAAAGCCGATTTAGAATTAGAGTTTTTTGATGGTCAAAAACTAAATTTCGATATTAAAACTGTGTCTAAAGAAGAAGTTATCAAAAACTCAGACTTTTTAACACTTCATGTACCGGCACAAAAAGAATATGTGATTGGTAAAGACGAATTTGATAAAATGAAAGAAGGTGTTATTATTGTAAATGCAGCTCGTGGTGGTGTTTTAGATGAAATCGCTCTAGTTAATGCTATTGAAAGCGGAAAAGTAGCAAGAGCAGCACTAGACGTTTTTGAAAAAGAGCCTCAACCAGAAATTCAATTATTAATGAATAGTAGCTTATCTTTAACTCCGCATACTGGTGCAGCAACTAACGAAGCACAAGACAGAATTGGAGTTGAGTTAGCAGACCAGATTAAAAGCTTGCTTTTAAACGATTAAAATTTACTTTTTATCGGTTTTCTTTTAAAAAATTTATTAATTAAAGTCTCAAGAATAGCTTGGGACTTTTTTTTTGTAATTTACAATCACAAATTTTAAACAAACTTTAAAACATAATAAAATGGCAGGTATTTTAGACTTATTAAATTCAGATTTAGGAAAAACAATAATTAGTGGTGTTTCTGGATCTACAGGAACAGACGAAAACAGAACAGGAAGCGTATTAACTATGGCTTTACCTGTATTAATGAAAGCTATGGAGCGTAACGCTTCTGCATCTCCAGAAGGCGCTCAAGGATTACTTGGAGCTATAATGGATAAACATGATGGTAGTATTTTAGATAACCTTGGAGGATTATTTAATGGCGGTGTTGATGAGTCTGTAAAAACTGATGGTGATAAAATTTTAGGTCATGTTTTAGGTGCAAAAAAGCAAGGTGTAGAACAAGTAATAGGACAAAAAGCTGGTTTAGATGCTGGTTCTGTTGGTAATATTCTTAAAGTAGCTGCACCTATTTTAATGGGTGTTTTAGGTAAACAAGCAAGACAAAATAACGTTAGTTCTACTAATGATTTAGGTGGTTTACTTGGTGGTTTACTTGGTGGTAGTGAAGCTAAAGAAGAACAAAGCTTTTTAGAAAAAATATTAGATGCAGATGGCGATGGTAGCGTTGTAGATGACGTAGCTGGTATGGTTTTAGGAGGAGCTAAGAAAAAAGGCGGTCTTGGCGGACTTTTAGGAGGATTATTTGGAAAATAATTATTATTAAATATTTCAAGAAAAAGCCAAACAAAATGTTTGGCTTTTTTTATGCTATAATTTTAGTAACTTTAGTAAAAACAGAACGATGAAAAATTTAGCTTTAGCTGCTTGCATTATTTTAATTGTTTATAGCTGTACTACATCTAAAAAAACTGTAGAAGCAGATAACAGTTCTGCACAAATTGGAGATACTATTAAAATAACTAGTGATAAAACAGAATACGAAATAATCATAATAGAACCAGGTTTTAATGTTTGGTTAAATACAACTGCAAGACCAGAAGGGTTTTACAATCAAACTTATTTAGAAAATAAAAATATTTTCTATGTACAAGCATGGAATAACAGAGTTTTGCAACCACAACGTTACAATCCTAATTTATATGAGATGCAAATTGACTATAGACAGAATATTGATTATGGTTATGAGCTTAATTATAAATTATATAATTACTTTATTTATTTCCAAAATAAATATAATCAAAATCTTTTAGGTGGTCGTGTGCCTCCTTTTTAAATCGTTTTGTACTTTTGCAAACTTAAAAAACAGCTATGAAAGTATTTAAACAACGCTGGCAAATTCAAAAAAATTGGCAGTTTCTATTTCCTATTTTAGGCTTATTAGGTTTACTTTATTCTGGATATAAACTAGCTAATTTATTTTTTGAAAATATTTACTTCAAAATTAGCTTTACTATTATTATTACCTACCTATTATTAAAGGTTACTTTATTCTTGTTTAGCAAATTAGAAAACAAATGGAAAGTAACTTATAAATGGGAATTAATAGCTATCTTTATAGTATTTGCCATTACAGGATCTTCCTCTGTGTTTATTGGAAGACCTTTAATAAAATATATAGGAATTACTAAAGAAAACTTAAATCCTTTTATTTATTGGATTTTATATATTATTATTGGCCTCATTTTTTACCAAGTTTTACTAGTATTTTATGGTTGGTTATTTGGTCAATTTCAATTTTTTTGGAACTTTGAAAAGAAAATGCTAAAACGTTTTGGTTTAGGACGTTTTTTAAACGAATAAATGTACACTATTAAACACATCATATCAAAAAGCTTAGCGCTTATACTTGTTGTTACGGTATTACTACCTGCAACAGTTAAAGCAATGCATGTGTTTGAAAACCATAAACATGAAATTTGTACAGAAAAAACTAGCGACCACCATTTACACCAAGTAGATGTAGACTGCGAGTTTTATAAGTTTAAACTAAACAATACATACTACCACTTACCTACTTCATTTGACATAAGTTTTAATGATAATTTTTATTCTACAAATTATCATTACTATAAATTTCTTTTTAATCATCAGCAATCATATACGTATTTAAGAGGACCACCAAGTTGTTAATCTGTTTGTAGATTAAAAACTCATTCACTTAAATATTTAAAATGAAATACTTGCTAATTATTTTAGCATTTGTAGTACCAAAAACTATAAGTGCTCAAAACTGTACATATACTTTTATTGGAGAGATTTCAGATTTTCATGATGCTACACCTATTGTTGGTGCTACTGTACATATAGAGAATTTGGATAAATATGTTGTATCTGATGTTAATGGAAAATTTAAAATTGAAAACCTATGTGAAGGTAATTTAAATTTGACCATAAGTCATGTAGCTTGTGATACAAAATCTGTGTCATTTAGCATTAATTCTGATACTTATGAAACCATTTTATTAGAACATCATATTGAAGATTTAGAAGAAGTAACAATTAACGGTAAAACTGTTAAAGAAAACACTAATTCTGGTCAAGAAACTATCTTAAAATCTCAAGATATATACAAATACAACACCTTAAGCTTAGGTGATGCTCTAAAAGAAGTGCCTGGTGTATCTTCAATAAATACAGGAAGTACTATTGTTAAACCTGTAATTAATGGTTTACATAGTAGCAGACTAATTGTTTTAAACAATAATGTTAGGTTACAAGACCAAGATTGGGGAATTGAGCACGCGCCAAATATAGATATAAATTCCGCAGATCAAATCTCTGTAATTAAAGGTTCTGGTACATTAGCTTATGGTGGAGATGCTATTGGAGGTATAATTGTTGTTAATCCAAACCGTGTTATTGTTAAAGATACATTATACGGTAAAACCTCTATTAATGGTTATAGTAATGGTCGTGGATTTTTAATAAATTCATCTTTAAACAAAAGCTTTAAAAGTGGTTGGTTTGCCAATGTACAAGGAAGCTTTAAAAAAAGTGGCGATTTAAAGTCTCCTGATTATTATTTAACCAACACAGGTTTAAATTCTAAAGGAATAACGCTAAGAGCAGGTAAAAAATCTTTTGAGTCTGGTTTTGAGGCTTATTACAGCTATTTAAATAGCGAAATAGGTATTTTAAGAGCATCTCATATAGGAAATATTAACGATTTAATCAATGCTATTAACTCTAATCAACCATTAGTTGCCGAAGATTTTAGCTATGATATTAACAATCCAAAACAAGACGTTACACATCAAATTTTTAAAGCTAATTATTATAAGCGTTTTAAAAACTTTGGTAAAATTGATATTCAGTATGATTATCAAGAAAACCAACGATTTGAGTATGACATAAGAGTTGGTGACGATCGTGATAAACCTGCTTTAGACCTTAATTTAACAACACATACACTAACAAGTAATATACTTTTAGATGCAAAAAATAATTTTGAGCACAACGCAGGTGTTTTATTTAGATTTCAAGATAATTTTGCTAATCCAGACACTGGTGTAAGACGTTTAATACCAGATTACGAAAAATATGATTTTGGTGCTTATTTTACAACTAATTGGAATGTAAATAGTAACTTAAGTCTTGATGCTGGTATAAGATACGATTACAACTTTATAAATGCATACAAGTATTATAAAACAAGTAGATGGGAAGAACGTAATTATGATCAAGAGTTTAATGATTTAATTATTGATGATCTTGGCACACAATTATTGGTTAATCCAGAGTTTACGTTTCATAATATATCGCTTAGCGCTGGTGCAAAATATAATTTAAATAGCAACTCTTATATAAACGGACAGTATAGTTTAACTACACGTCCACCAAACCCATCAGAGTTATTTAGTGATGGTTTACACCATTCGGCAGCAAGAATAGAATTAGGTGATTTAAGAATAAAACATGAAGTTTCTAACAGAATTTCTTCAACTTACAATTACTCAAAAAATAAGTTTCAACTAAATATTGAAGGTTTTTATAATCACATAAATAATTTTATTTATCTAAAGCCAACAGGTGTAGAGTTTACTATTAGAGGTGCATTTCCGGTATGGGAATACCAAACCACAAATGCTGCTTTGTACGGTTTAGATCTAGCGGTTAACTATCAATTAAATGATAGGTTTAGTTTTACAAACAAGTCTTCTTTTACAAAAGGAAACGACTTAAGCGACAACCAAGACCTTATTGATATACCACCAATAAACATATCTAATCAAATAAAGTACTTTAATTCAGACTTAAATAATTTAAGTATTAGTCTAAAAAGTGAATGGGTTTTAGAACAAACAGATTATCCAAATTTTAATTTTGAAACACTAAACCCAACAACAAACCAAAATGTATTAGTAGACATAAGTACGCCACCAAGCGCCTATCATTTATTACACTTTGATAGTAATGTAGATTTTAAAATAACAGAAAATTCTAGATTAAATCTTGCGTTTGGTGTATCTAACTTATTAGACACAAAATACAGGTCTTACTTAAACAGATTACGTTTTTTTGCTGATGACGTAGGAAGAAATTTCACTTTAAAAATTCAGTATAATTATTAAAAACACAAAAATGAAAACTTTAAAACATTTATCTTACTTATTAATCGCTTCTTTAATCTTTGTATCATGTTCTGATGATGACGATAACAACAACATTCCTGATCCTGTAAACGAAGAAGAAGTAATTACAACTGTAACAGCTACTTTAACACCTGCTGGTGGTGGTACAGTTGTTACTTTACAATCTCAAGATTTAGATGGAGACGGACCAGATGCACCTGTAATTACTATATCTGGTAATTTAGCTGCAAATACAACTTACAGCGGTAGCTTAGATTTATTAAATGAAACTGAATCTCCTGCTGAGTCTATTACAGAAGAAATTGAAGAAGAAGCTTTAGAACACCAATTTTTCTTTGATGTATCTAACGATTTATTTAGCGTAGCTTATGATGATATGGATGCAGACGGTAACCCAATTGGATTAGATTTTATCGTTACAACAGATGCTACAACTGGTACAGAAGCATTTACTATTACTTTAAGACACGAGCCTAGTAAAGATGCTGCTGGTGTAAGCGCTGGAGACATTACAAATGCAGGTGGAGAAACAGATATTGAAGTAACTTTTAATGTTACTGTACAGTAATTTGTTAAACACTTTTATATTAAAAAATCCCGCAAATAGCGGGATTTTTTAGTTTATAATTTAAGGTTTTAATCCTATTTCACTTCAATAGTTTTATCTTGTTTTTTACCTGAAAACACATAAGTGTATAACCACATAATGGTAAAGGTTGGTATAACGTCAAAACCAGGTAACGCCTCTTCTATAAAAGACACTACTGCTGCTACTCTACCCGTTTTACCTTTATAAAGTTTGGTCATTAACCATGCAGATGCTGGTGCCCAAATAATATCACCAAATTCGCCAATACCAGGTATAATAAAAGTAACATATCCTAAAGCATCAAAAAGCAAACCTAAAAACAGTTTTGTGTATTTGTTTGTGTTGTTCATTTATAAGATTTTAAATTGTAACAAGTTATAAGCAAATAGTGTTCCAAAATAAACAAGATAAAATAGTAGTAAATTACTAACCTTAATTAGTCACCATTATTACTCACTATTAATGTAAATTGCTCTTTATAAACATCAATTTTGACCTTTATATTAAAATCCTTGATATAACATAATGTCAAATCACTTTACAATAAAAATATTGTTTTCTGTTAATTTACAGGCTATAATCTATAGTCTCAAAAAAGATTTTAACGTTATATTATGAGAAAAGTATAACAACAAAGTTAGTTTTGTGTCCGTAAGTGTAACATTTTTAGTTTTGTATACTCTTTATTGAGAATACCGAAATTTTTAAACCATCATGAAAATTTTATTTAAAGCGCTATTTTTCATTTTTTTAAGTTGTCAATTACAAGCTCAAGACAAAAAAACTTATCAAATCAAACGTACTGATATAGCTCCAAAAATAGATGGTATTCTAGATGATATAGCCTGGAATGACGCACAAATTGCTACAAATTTTACCGAGTTTAGACCTGATTTAGGCGATTTACCAAGTAAAGAGAAAAGAACAGAAGTTAAAATGACTTATGATGATTCTGGAATTTACATTGCAGCTTACTGCTATGATAATCCAGAAGATATAATGACGCAGTTTACACAACGTGATAACTTTGGACAATCAGACTTTTTTGGTATTATTTTTAATCCAAATAATGATGCGCAAAACAACACTAATTTTTTTGTATTTAGTTCTGGTACACAAGCAGATGCTGTAGAAAGCCCAAATAATGGTGAAGATTTAGGCTGGAACGCTGTTTGGGAAAGTAGTGTAAAAATGCAAAATGACGGTTGGATTGTAGAGGTTAAAATACCATATAGAGCTTTACGTTTTACACAACAAGAAAACCCAACTTGGGGTATACAATTTCATAGACATTATCGTAAAACAAGAGAGCAAATGACATGGAATCCTTTAGATCCAACAAAAGGAAATAATGGATTATATCATGCAGAATTAAAGGGATTAAAAAACATTTCGCCTCCAATAAGACTTAGTTTTTTTCCTTACGCATCTGGTTTAACAAGCTCTTTTGACGGAGAAACAGAAACCGAACTTGCTGCAGGTATGGATGTAAAATATGGGATTACAGAAAATATTACTTTAGATGCTACTTTAATACCAGATTTTAGCCAAGCTGGTTTTGACAATGTAATATTAAACCTTGGTCCTTTTGAGCAACAATTTTCAGAAAGACGCCAATTTTTTACAGAAGGTATAGATTTATTTAGCAAAGGTAACCTCTTCTACTCTAGACGTATTGGTGATGCGCCTAGCGGATTTCCTATTTTAGATGAAGATGAAGATATTGTTGAATATCCTGAAAAAGTTCAGCTATTAAATGCAGTTAAAATTTCCGGACGCACAAAAAACGGTTTAGGTATTGGGTTTTTTAATGCTATTACAGAAAAAACCTATGTAGATATTGAAAAAACAGAAGTTTTAAACCCAAATTCTGAAGCTGAAGAAATTAGAAAATCTAATAGACGCGCTATAGTAGAGCCATTAGCAAACTACAATATCATGGTTTTAGACCAGCAGTTTAATAAAAACTCGTCTGTAACTTTAATCAACACCAATGTTACAAGAGATGGCGATTTTAGAGATGCTAACGTTACTGGTTTTTTAACCAATATCGTTAATAAAAAGAACACTTATGGCGTCTATGCCAACGGAAAGATGAGCACATTTAATGACGTATCTAATAAACAAAACGGCTATGCTGTAGAAGCAGGAATTGGAAAAATTAGTGGTAAATATCGTGTATCTTTAGACTATAATTATGCAGATGTTAATTTTGATCCAAACGATTTAGGTATTCAATTCAGGAATAACTACAGTAACTATAGCTTTGACGCTAGTTACCGTATTTTTGAGCCTACTAAGCATCTAAACAATATGTATTTAGGCACATGGTTTAATTATAACATGCTAGCTACGCCAAGCGTGTATACAGGAAAAAACACTGGTTTTAACTTTAATGCAACTAATAAAAAACTACACAGTTTTGGTATTAATGGTAATTGGAATATTGGCGAACAACATGACTACTTCGAGCCTCGTAATGGTTTTAATAGCTTCTTTACAACCAAAAATTACGCTCAAGCAAACATGTGGATTTCTTCCAATTACAACAATTTTTTTGCAATAGATGCTAACTTTGGTTACGGTCGATTTTTTGATAAAGAACGAGATAATTTTAATAATTATTGGTTTGGTATCAATCCAAGGTTTAAGTTTAATGACAAGTTTTTACTATTACTAGGTTTTGATTATGACGATTACACAGCAGATAGAGGTTATGTAAACGGACAACAAATTTACGATCGTATAATATTTGGTCAACGCGACAGAAAGCAAATAACCTCAAATATATCCGGCAGCTACAATTTTAACTCTTTTAACGCATTAACACTAAGTTTTAGAAACTATGTAAGTACTGTAACCTATGACTCTCAAATGTATGTATTACAAAACAACGGTAGTCTTGTACAGTCTGAAGTTTATACAAAAGATAACATAAGTTACAATCCTAATTTTAATCCAGACATTAATTTTAATACATGGAATTTGGACTTAAGCTATACTTGGCAATTTGCTCCTGGTAGCCAATTAACCGCATTATACCGTAATCAGATTTTTAATCAATCTTCAAATTCAGAAGCTAGTTATTTTGATACTTTAGACGATTTGTTTAAGCAAAAGCAGCGTAACACTGTATCTTTAAGAATGGTTTATTTTATAGATTATAACGATTTAAAAAAGGTATTTACTAAAAAAAGTAACTTAATCTAACCTTGCTAAAGCTAATTTAAAGTAGTAATTTTCAAGCTTTATATAAGCCTATGATTAAAGCAAAAAACATTCATAAATATTATGACGATTTACATGTATTAAAAGGTGTAGACGTTACTATTAAAAAAGGTGAAATTGTCTCTATAGTTGGTGCTTCTGGAGCAGGAAAAACCACCTTACTTCAAATATTAGGCACTTTAGATTTTATTGATAAAAGCTCAGAAACAGAGCTAATTATTAATGATAAAAATATTACTGATTTAAACGAAAAACAATTAGCAGAATTTAGAAACAAGCACATAGGTTTTATTTTTCAGTTTCATCAATTATTACCAGAGTTTACAGCTTTAGAAAACGTATGTATTCCTGCATTTATAAAAGGAACTAATAAAACAGAAGCCAATAAACGCGCTAAAGAATTATTAGACTTTTTAGGTTTGTCACACAGATACAACCATAAACCTAACGAGCTTTCTGGAGGAGAACAACAACGTGTTGCAGTAGCAAGAGCACTAGTTAACAACCCAGAACTAATCTTTGCAGACGAACCTTCTGGTAATTTAGATAGCGAAAGTGCAGAAAACCTTCATAATCTATTCTTTAAACTTCGTGATGAATTTGGACAAACCTTTGTGATTGTAACACACAACGAAGAGTTAGCCAATCTAGCAGATAGAAAACTTACAATGGTTGATGGAAAAATTGTTTAACTTTTTTGTTATCCGTGTTTATATTTTTACTAATTTAGTTAAACAAAATTTCTGACTCTCAAAATAATGCAGCTAAACACGATTCCTAAAAATGATAAAGAAAGGCTTTTAGCTGTAAAAAGTTATAAGCTAAACAGATGTCAAAAAGACATTAGTTTTAACAATATAACTGCACTGGCTACAAAAATAACCAATATGCCTGTCTCATTAATTTCTATAGTAGATAAGGACGAAGTTTGGTTTAAATCTGCAAAAGGCATGCAAATTAGCAGCTCTGAAAAAGAATTATCCTTTTGTAGTTATGCAATAGCTAGTGATGATGATGTTTACATAGTAGAAAACACAAAAAAAGATTTGCGTTTTGTAAACCATCCTTATACTAAAAACGGAGATAAATCTATAGCTTTTTATGCAGGTGTATGTCTAACAGATAAAGACAACCATAAACTTGGTACTTTATGTGTGATAGATCATAAACCTAATGCAATAAATAAAGATCAAAAAGAAGCACTAAAACTACTAGCACAACAAGTTGTAAAATTAATAGAGCTTAATAAAAGTAATCTTAATCTTAAACAAACTAAGAAAAAACTAACTAAAAAAAATAAAATGCTAAAAGGATTTGCATCTCAAGTAGCACATGACATGAAGATGCCTTTAGCTAACATGATTTTAACTACAGACATATTAAAATCTAAATATAAAAAGCATATAGATGATACTGGTATTAATTATTTACAAAACATTAAATCTTCATCTTTATCTTTAAGTAGCTATATAAATAACCTATTAAACTATTACGAAAATAGTAATACATCTTCAACTTCTGTAGATACTTTTTCTTTTAATCATTTACTAGAAGAAGTTATAGATATTATAAATATCAAAGTAGACTGCACCATTAATTTACCTGAAAAAGACTTTGATATAACAAGTAACAGAGCTGCTTTAGAGCTTATTTTACTTAATTTAATTACCAACAGTCTTAAATACAACGATAAAGAAGAAACTATAATAGATGTAGAGTTAGACACAACCCAGGAAGATCTTAACTTTATAACAGTAAAAGATAACGGTATTGGTATACCTAAAAAAAAGCAGAAAAAAATATTTAAGTTATTTTCTATCATTGAAGAGACCGATAGATTTGGTCAAAAAGGTCATGGTATTGGCTTATCTACAGTAAAAAAATTAGTTACTAATTTAGGTGGAAATATAACAGTAAATTCTAAAGTTGGTGTTGGTAGTACTTTTAAATTTTCTATCAAAAAATAAAAATTGAAGACTATAGATAATCTCAAAGAGTTTTTAGACGAAAAAGTTATTCTTTATAATAATCCTAAGTTTATTGTTAGTGATCCAATTCAAATTCCGCATAAATTTTCTAAAAAAGAAGATATTGAAATAGCAGGTTTTTTAACCGCTACAATTGCTTGGGGAAATCGTAAAAGTATAATCAATAACGCTAATAAATTAATGGATTTATTAGATCATTCACCACACGATTTCATTTTAAACCATAAAGAAGAAGACTTACAACGCTTTGACAACTTTGTACATCGCACTTTTAATAGTGTAGACTGTATTACTTTTATAAAAGCACTTCAAAATATTTATAATAATCACAATGGTTTAGAAGCTGTTTTCAGTAAAGGTAATAATGAAAATTTACAGCATTCTATTTCTCAATTTAAACAGATTTTTTTTGAGATTAATCACCTACCAAGAACTCAAAAACATATTAGTGATCCCTTAAAAAATAGTGCAGCAAAACGTATTAACATGTTTTTACGTTGGATGGTAAGGCCTAATAATACTGGTGTAGATTTTGGAATTTGGAAAAGTATTAAAACTTCAGAATTGTCTTGTCCTTTAGACGTGCACTCTGGCAATGTAGCTAGAAAACTTGGGCTTTTAAGCAGAAAACAAAATGATGCTAAGGCTTTACAAGAATTAGATAAAAATTTAAGACTATTAGATCCTATAGATCCTGTTAAATACGACTTTGCTTTATTTGGTTTAGGAGTTTTCGAAAAGTTTTAACATAATTCAAAACCTAGACTCTTATATTTACGTAAGCTTATCACAAACCAAGCTTACCTACACAAATAATGATTGCACCCAAATTACCAAAAAACGAAAAACAGCGTTTAAAAGCAGTAAAAGAATATAAACTACTAGACACATTACCAGAAGAAGATTTTGATAATATAACTAACCTTGTAGCTAATATTTGCGATGTACCAATCTCATTAATCACTCTTTTAGATGCTGACAGAAATTTTTTAAAATCTCATTATGGCATACCTTTTAATGAGTCTCCAAGAAATATATCTTTTTGTGGTCATGCTATTTTAGAAAACAATTCCATTTTTATTGTTGAAGATGCTACTAAAGATCAACGTTTTTACGACAATCCTTTAATAAAGGATCACAACGTTAAATTTTATGCAGGTGTACCATTAATCAATCCAGAAGGTTTTCCTTTAGGAACATTATGCGTTTATGATGTAAAACCCAAAAAACTGACAAAACAACAACAAGAAGCTATGATTATTTTAGCTAAACAAGTTGTTAATCTATTTGAGTTAAGATTAAAAAACAATCAACTAACCAACGCATATTATTTGTTAGATGAAAGGCATCAATCCTTAAAAACTTTTGCAGGAAAAGTGTCTCATGATTTAAAATCGCCTTTAGCTAACATTACATCATTATCTCAATTATTTAAAGATGAATTAAAAGCGTCTAATCCTGAAATAAATTTAGAATATTTAGACTTTATTGAAGAGTCTGCAGATACGTTAAGAGCATACATAGACGGAATTTTAAAACATTATAAATCTGAAGCGTTACTACAAGATAAGAAACAAACAATAGATTTGTCTAATATTTTTAATGATGTAAAACAGATGCTTAGCTTAAAAGATACTCAGTTTAAGTTAAAAAATAATTCCAACTTAGGAGACATCAATAAATCTGCTATAACTCAAATTATTCTTAATTTGGTAGATAATGCAGTTAAATATAACACAAACAATAATCCATTAGTTGTTTTAGATTATAAGGAAAATGAAACGCACCATCACTTTTCTGTTTCAGATAATGGTAATGGTATTCCTGATAGTAAAAAAGAATCTTTATTTGACCTGTTTAATACAGCGCATGATTCAGATAAGTATGGAAATAAGGGTACAGGAATTGGATTGTATACTGTAAAAACTTTAGTTGAAAAATTAGGTGGTGAAGTTAGTCTAACATCAAAAGTTAATGAAGGAACGACTTTTAGTTTTTCTGTAGAAAAATAAAAAAAGCCTGATATTATTATCAGGCTTTTTCACAATATTATAATGTTTTATTTATTTCATTTCTTTTTTAAGCTTTTTGGATAATGTAGCTTGATCCTTGTATAATTTACCACTCATCCCTAAACACTGCCCATCTTTAAGCATCATTTTGTCTCCTTCTTTTGTAATATAGCTTCCATCTGTTTTAACAACTGTTCCATTATTTAATTTTAAATCAGATTTGAGTAACTCTACACCTGTTTTTTTATAATGAAAAACTTTTTCATTTAGTAAAATAACATAATTGGCGTCTTCTACCTGCATTTTATCTTGAGCCATAACTGCTCCTGTTGTTATAAACAGAGCAAATATAAAAAGGAATATTTGTTTCATCTTATTTAGATTTTAATATTAATAAATATAATAATTTTTTACTGTTTGATTTTACATTTAACTTATTATTCACTTATTATACCAAAATAAAAAGCTTGGTACAAAACCAAGCCTTTTAAGTATTTATAAATTATTTACTATAAAATTAGCCTTTTAACCAAGCTTGTCTAATTTCTTTTTGTTTTTGTGTTGCTTCAGGGTTTTCGGTAATATTTTTTCCTGTAGTATAAGACTGTGTTAGTTTTGTTTTTACAGTATATTCTTTACCATTTCTATCAATAACAACTTCTACTTCTTGTCCTGGTTTCCACATATACATATCTGTTAAGATTTTTTGCGCAGTCATAAAAGAAAAGGCTTCACCATTTACGGTTTTCATTACATCTCCAGGTTGTACACCATTATCTGCCCAAAAACTGTTGTTTTTTACAGCTTCAGAAAATGGAAGTTTCATAGTTTCTTGATTAGGAGCAAAAATTAACTCGCCACCATTCTGGATGTAGTTAGTTTTTACTTTTCCTTCACTCATCATTAAGCCTACTTTTTCAAAATATACATTATAGTCTATTGGTGTTCCTCCAACTACATGTGTATTTAAAAACTCTCCAACGCTTGGGTAAGTCATTGCAGTGATTTCGTCTATTAATTTATCGTCTTCAAATGGTTTGTTTTTTCCGTATTTGTTAGATAATTCTTTCATTAAAGATAAAATACCACGCTGTCCATTACTTTCTTCACGCATAATGATATCAATACACATACCGATTAAAGCACCTTTCATATAAACATTATAATATTGTGGTGCGTAAGGCTCGTCTAAAACATTTTCACTCATTTCGGTAAAACTCATTGAGTCATTCATGTTTTTAGCGGTTTGTATTTTTTGTAAAATATCACCGTAAAATTCTTGGTTATCCACTAAACCTTGATCTACTTGAAATAACGTTGCAAAATACTCTGTTACGCCTTCATACATCCATAAATGCTTAGAAAATGTTGGCTGGTTGTAATCAAAATAATGTACATCTTCTGAATGTACACTTAATGGTGTTACGATGTGAAAAAACTCATGAGATACGACATCTATCATACTTTCTGCTAAAGCATCAAATGGCATATCTTCTTGTAAAACAACTACTGTAGACGTATGATGCTCTAAAGCTCCAAATCCTTTAGGAGAACCTTCTGATCCATCAGATAAGTATAAATAGATATCGTAACGAGGTGTGCTGTTTATATCGCCTAAATATGTTTTTTGAGCTTGCATCATTTTTTCAACAACACCTTTAATTTCTGTAGCTGAATGTACTTTGTTAGGAGAGTAAACACTTAATACAATTTTAATGTCTCCTACTTGAAATTCTTCTACATCTAATTCACCATAAAACATTGGGTTATCTGTAATGTCAAAATATCTTGGTGCAAAGTAGCTTGATGTGATTAAGCTTCCGTCCTCGCTTGTTTTATTTGAAGTTTCCTGCAAAGCAGATGTACGTTTAAAGTTTGCTGGCGCAGTTACATCTAATTTATATTGACTGTTTTTTAAACTGTCAAAATATCCTATAAATCCATGTAAATTCATTACATAATTTGTTGGCTCTATGTTTGTTCCTGCTGGCGAAAAAGGTTGCTCGCCTCCTATTCCTCCTTCAACTTCTTGATCAAAAGTATCATTTACATAATAGGTAATATAATCTAAGTCTTTAGCATTAGTAATTGTCCAGGTATTTGTGTCTACCTTACTTGTAGATAACTCTTCTCCTTTATAATTAAAAGCTTTAAAACTATCAATATATTTACCAAAATCGCTTACCGAGTATGTTCCTTGTACAACTCTTGGCAGTCTATAAGTTACTGTTTCTGTAGTAAAACGACCAGGGTTAATGGTTACTGGTACTTTGTCGTTTGTAACTTTAGATAAGTCTATTGAAGTTTCAATAGGTGTTTGTGTTGCTAAAAGACTTGTAGTGGTTTTAGATCCACCGCAACCTACTAGTAAAAGTCCTGAAGCAAGTGTTGATAATAGGAGTTTTTTCATATTTAAATATTATTTGTTAATGGTCTTGGTAACAAGACGCTCAAAAGTAAAATTTGTTACAATCGTAAAGATTAAGATTTTGTTAAAATGTTAATTTCTTATTGCTGTTTTTAATTGTTCAATTATTATCTTTGACAAACTTTTAATAACACATGCAGTTTAAAAACCCAGAACTTCTTTACGCGCTTTTCTTACTGCTAATTCCCGTTATTGTTCACTTATTTCAACTAAGAAAGTTTCAAAAAGAATACTTTACAAACGTTGCTATTTTAAAAAAGGTACAATTACAAACACGTAAAAGTCAACTAATTAAAAAGTGGCTAGTCTTATTAACTAGGCTACTACTTTTAACCGCTATTATCATTGCTTTTGCTCAGCCTTATTTTTCAAAAACTAATAGTTTTAACACAGAAAAGGAAACCGTTATATACCTAGACAACTCGTTTAGTATGCAAGCTAAAGGTAATAATGGTCCACTTTTAAAACGTGCAATACAAGATATCATTACTTCTATTGATGAGAATGAAAAATTCTCACTAATTACCAATACTGATAGTTATAGAAACACAACTATAAAGGCAATTAAAAACGAATTACTTCAACTTGAATATTCTTCAAATCAATTAAGTTATGACGCTGCTTTATTGAAAGCTAAAAAGCTATTTTCTAATAAAGCAAATAGCACTAAAAACTTGATTTTTGTGTCAGATTTTCAGCAAAAAACACAAGAATTTAGTATTGAAAAAGATTCAAGTATTACTTTAAGTTCTATTCAGTTAAACCCTGTAAGTAAAACAAATGCGTTTATTGATAGTTTGTATATTTCTAAACAAAACGCAACTAATTATGAGTTGACTGCTTTATTAAAAAGTAATCAAACTACTACTATTAATTTACCTGTTTCTTTATATAATAATGATCAATTAGTCTCAAAAGTTTCAGTTGAAATTAAAGACGAAAACAAAGCTATTTTTACAATACCTAACAATCAAACTACAAAAGGTAAAATTACTATTGATGAGGCGCAGCTTCAATTTGATAACACCTTATATTTTAGTATAAATACGCCTTCAAAAATTAATGTTTTAGCTGTGTCTAACGATGACGCCAACTATTTAAATGGAATTTTTACTGAAGACGAGTTTAATTTTACAAAAAAAACACCAAACACATTAGATTATGCCCTTTTTGATACACAAAACCTAGTAATATTAAACGAAATTGAAAACCTACCAAATACTTTAATTACTGCTCTTAAAGTCTTTACAGACAAAGGTGGCGTCGTTGCTTTTATACCTAACATTAAAGGAAATCTATCAGACTACAACACGTTTTTACAACAATTTAACTTTAGTGGTTTTAATTCAATTTTAGAGCAAGAAAAGCGCATTACATCCATAAATTATGCACATCCAATTTACGCTAATGGTGTTTTTGAAAAACGTATAGATAACTTTCAGTATCCAAAAGTCAATCTGTATTTTCCTCAAAATGCATCTCAAAGTACTGCTATCCTTCAATTTGAAGATAACAAACCATTTTTATCTCAACGTAATAATGTGTTTGTTTTTAGCGCTGCGATTAATGAGGACAATTCAAACTTTAAAAATATAAATCTAATTGTACCTACATTTTACAACATTGCAAAACAAAGCTTAAATGCTGCCCAACTTTATTATACAATTGGTCAAAATAATCAATTTGATGTGTCTGTAAATTTACAACCAGACACTGTGTTAACTCTTGTTAATAGTGACGAATCTATAATACCAGAACAGCAATACTACAACAATAAAGTGGTTATAAAAACTAACGATTTGCCAGAAAACGCTGGTGTTTATGAAGTAAAGAATAAAAATGAAATTTTAGAATACGTAAGCTTTAATTATAACAGAAACGAAAGTGATTTAACCTATCAAAACCTTGAAAATATAGAAGGCATCACTGTTTCAAACTCTGTTAAAGAAGCTTTTAACACAATAAAAAATGACACTAAAGTTGATGAGTTATGGAAATGGTTTGTAATTTTGGCTTTAGTGTTTTTAATCATAGAAATGCTCATCTTAAAATATTTTAAATGAACGTCTTAATCAAATCGGCAACAGTAATTGATACATCAAGCAAGTTTCATAATCAAATTGTTGATGTTTTAATTGAAAAAGGAAAGATTTCACAAATTGCTAAATCTATTAAAAACACTAGCAGTTATAAAGAAATTGAGTTAGAAAATTTACACATCTCTCAAGGATGGTTTGACTCTAGCGTTTGCTTTGGCGAACCTGGTTTTGAAGATAGAGAAACTATAGAAAACGGTTTAAAAACAGCTGCAAAGTCTGGGTTTACAAGCATTGCATTGCAAGCAAATACTAATCCGATTATCGACACTAGCTCTGACGTTACTTTTGTCTTATCAAAAGCACAATCACAACCCGTTGATTTGTTACCTATTGGCGCATTAACAAAAAATAGCGAAAGCATTGACTTAGCAGAACTTTTTGACATGAAAAACGCTGGTGCAGTAGCATTTGGCGATTATAAAAAACCAATTACTAACCCTAATCTATTAAAGATTGCTTTACAATATGCTAGTAATTTTGATGGCTTGGTATGTAGTTTTCCTTTAGAACAAAAAATTGCTGGTAAAGGTATTGTTAACGAGCATGTTTCTAGCACTATGTTAGGTCTAAAAGGAAGTCCAAATTTAGCCGAATCTTTACAAGTGGCTCGAGATTTATACATATTAGAATATGCTGGTGGTAAACTTCATATTCCTACCATTTCAACTAAGGAAAGTGTAAAGCTAATTAGAGAAGCCAAACAAAAAAAATTAGACGTTACTTGTAGTGTTGCTATACATAATTTGTTTTTGACTGACGATGTTTTAAACGAATTTGATACACGTTACAAAGTCAATCCACCATTACGTACTCAAGACGATATAGATGCTTTAATTGAAGGCGTAAAAGACGGTACAATAGATATGGTAACCAGTGATCATAACCCGCAAACCATAGAAGAAAAGAAAGTAGAATTTGACCACGCCAACTACGGTACTATTGGATTAGAAAGTGCTTTTGGTGCTTTAAACCAGATATTTTCTACAAAAAAATCTATTCAACTATTAACTAAAGGAAAAGAACGTTTTGGTACTATAACTTCTAAAATTGAAGAAGGAGAAGTTGCAAACATCACGCTATTTAATCCAAATGAAAAATACGTATTTGGTAAGTCAAACATTCTATCAAAATCAAAAAATAGTGCTTTTATAGGACAAGAATTAAAAGGAAAAGTTTATGGTATTTATGCCAACAAAAAAATAGTTTTATAATGAATCAAAATACAGCAGAAGAAGGAAAAACATTAGCAGTAGTAAGCTACTTAACCATTATTGGTAGTGTTATTGCTATCATAATGAATAATGAAAAGAAAAACGAGTTTACAGCATTTCATAACCGTCAAGGTTTAGGACTTTGTTTAATGTATATGATTATTGGATATTTTATTAGTCAATTTGATAACATGCAAATCTCTGTCGCTTTTTGGGTAGGAATGGGTTTATTATTTTTCTACGGAATTATAAATGCTATTAGCGGTAAAATGCAAGCTGTACCTTTAGTAGGACCTTTTTTTCAAAAAATTTTTTCATCATTAGGAAAATAGAAACATGACAGATTTAAGCTTAGAATATATATCAAGACCTTCTTCTTTAAAAGAAAACGCACCATTACTTCTACTCTTTCATGGTTATGGAAGTGATGAAAACGACTTATTTAGTTTTGCATCAGAATTACCTGAAGAGTTTTTAATAATTTCTGCTAAAGCACCTTACCCAATGCAGCCTTTTGGTAATGCATGGTATGCCATAAATTTTGATGCTGAAAAAGGAAAATGGAGTGATAACGAGCAAGCCAAACAATCTAGAGATTTGATTGCTAATTTTATAGATGAAATTTTAGCTAAATACAGTGCAGATAACAATAATGTAACGCTTTTAGGCTTTAGTCAAGGTGCTATTTTAAGTTATGCTGTAGCATTTACATATCCTGAAAAAGTTAAAAATGTTATTGCTTTAAGCGGTTATGTAAATCCTGATTTATTTGAATTAAAAGATCCAGAAACATATAAAAATCTTAATTTTTATTGTTCACACGGTAGTGTTGACCAAGTTATACCTGTAGATTGGGCTAGACAAACCAAACCGTTTATGGAGCAATTAGGAGTTAACTATAAGTATAGCGAGTTTCCTGTTGGTCATGGTGTTGCACCACAAAATTTTTATGAGTTTAGAGAATGGCTAAAAGCAAACTCTAATTTGTAGGATATAATAAGTGATCTAAAACTTTAAAGTTTAACTGATTATCAGGAGTAATTTCATATTTAATTAGTAATTCTCCCCAAAAAACACCATCAGAAAAATCTGCTATAACCCATTTATGGTTTAGTATTTTTATAGAATTAAATTGCATTTTTTTGCCACCTGAAGCTGCATAAGGAATTAGCGGATGTTCTTCTCCAGGTGCGTCTGTTAAATCGTATAATTCATTTTCTATAAGTATTGTAAGCTTATCAGTATCAATACCTCTATCATAAAAATAATCCTTAGCTTCTTGGTTATACCTAAAATCAAACATGATAAAATCATTTAGCTGATTGTTTAAAAGCGCTAAAGAATCTTTCATTCTTATATTTTTTTCTTTTAAGCTTTTAAACTGACTATCATTAGCTTTTACATAGTTTTTAGTGTTTACGTACTGAAACAAAACAACAAGTAACGTAAAGATAAACAAGTACATAAAAATTTTATTCTTCATTATAATATTTGATTTTAAAGTTTAATTTGAAGCTCATCGTAAGCTAAAAACACATTTTTAGGTAGCTTTTGTTGGACTTCTTCATGAAAACCTAATAAATGGCTTATGTGCGTCAAATAAGCCTTTTTAGGTTGTAGTGTATTTATAATTTGTAATGCTTCTTCTAAATTTAAATGCGAAATATGAGTCTCTTCTCTTAAGGCATTAATTACTAAAACATCTAAGTTTTTTAGCTTTTCCATTTCTTCATCAGGTATGGTTTTAACATCTGTTAAATAAGCAAAGTTGTTAAATCTAAATCCAAATACTTGCAATTTATGATGAAAAACCTCTACAGGAAGCACTTCTAAATTATTCAATTTAAAAGGTTTGTTTTCAATTTCATTCACCTGTAGGTTTGGTACGCCTGGATATTTATTTTCTGTAGCAAATATATAAGCAAAACGTTGCTTAAGTTGTTCTACTACTCTTTTATGTGCGTAAATAGGTATATCGCCTTGTCTAAAAAAGAAGGGTCTAATATCATCCAAACCAGCGGTATGGTCTGCATGTTCGTGCGTAAAAATGATTCCGTCAATTTTATTTACATTAGCTCGAAGCATTTGTTGTCTAAAATCCGGTCCACAGTCTATAACATAAGTATAATCATCCCATTCTACCAAAATTGAAACACGCAAACGTTTATCTTTAGGATTTTTACTTAAACACACTGGATGCGTACTTCCTATAATAGGAATTCCTTGAGATGTACCAGTACCTAAAAAAGTAATTTTCAAAATCTATAAAATTTGAAAACAAAAATAAGTTAATTTTTTTGTTTACTATAGTTATTTGGTACCTTTGTAACACTAAATTTATAGGGATTTTTTTATGGAAATTACGCTAAAAGGAGATAAAGAATTTGAAAATATTCCATCCTTAAAAGATAAAGCGCTTCGTATTAACTTAAACGAAAACATTTACGGTACTTTTGCCGAGATTGGTGCTGGACAAGAAACTGTAAGACATTTTTTTAGAGCTGGTGGCGCATCTGGTACTATCGCAAAAGCAATGTCTGCTTATGATAAAAGTTTTAGCGATGCTATTTATGGTATTGAAGATGATAGACGCTACGTTACCGAAGCTAGGTTACGCAAAATGCTTCATCATGAATATAGATTAATTGAAGAGCGTATAGGCAGAGAAAGTAACCCACATAGAATGTTTTTTAGTTTTGCTAATACTGTTGCTACAATAGATTTTGCAAAAAAATATAAAGGACATGGTTGGGTTGGAATTAAATACCAAATCGATCCTGAAGATAAAGAAGTAAACGAAATTATTCTACATATTCGTTTTAAAGAAAATGACGCAAGATTACAACAAGAAACTCTTGGTATATTAGGTACTAACTTAATTTACGGTGCATTCTATAAATACAACGAACCTAAAAAATTATTAAGATATTTATACGACCATTTAGATAAAGATCAATTAGAAATTGATACAATTAACTTTTCTGGTCCTGTATTTAAAAACGTAGATAACCGTTTAATGAGTTTACAGCTAGTTAAAAATGGAATGACTGACGCTGTAATGTTTGCTCCAGACGGTAATAACGTACTTCCTGCAAGAGTTTTATATAAGAAAAACATTTTAGCACTTCGTGGTAGTTTTAGACCTGTAACAAAGGTAAATATGGACATGTACCAGAAGTCTTTAGATATGTTTATTAAAGAAAATAAAGTTGACGAAGAAAGAACACAAGTAATTTTTGAAATCACTTTATCAAACCTAAGAGCAGAAGGAGAAATAGACGAGCAAGACTTTATGGATAGAGCACGTTTACTATGTTCTTTAGGACAAACCGTATTAATATCTAACTTCCAAGAGTACTATAAATTAGTAGAATATTTCTCTCAATACACTAAAAACCGTATGGGATTAGCAATGGGTGTAAATAATCTTGTAGATATCTTTGACGAGAAGTATTATCGTCATTTAAGTGGTGGTATTTTAGAAGCTTTTGGTAAGTTATTCTTTAAAGATTTACGTGTATATCTTTACCCTATGGAAAATGAAGATGGAACCATTACCACAAGTGATAACTTAAAAGTACATCCTCGTATGAAAGAACTTTATAAATTCTTTAAATACAATGGTAAAGTTGTTGATATTGCAGACTATGATCCATCAACATTAAGTGTATTTTCAAGAAAAGTTTTAAAAATGATTGCCCAAGGTGAAGATGGTTGGCAACCTATGTTACCTGAAGGTGTCTCTAAATTAATTGCAGAACAAAGCTTGTTTGGTTGCGAAACCGAAGAAATTCAGAATAAATAATACAGTTTACAATAAATAAAAAAGGCGCTAAATATAAATTAGTGCCTTTTTTATTTTTAAAGATTAAATTCAATTAAACTAATTCTAAAATTTGAGCTGCATGATCTTTAGTTTTTACTTTATCAATAACATGCGCTACTACTCCTTCTTCATCAACTAAAAAAGTTTTACGGTGTATACCGTCATATTCTCTACCCATAAACTTTTTTAATCCCCAAACACCAAATGCATTAATTACTTCTTTTTCTTCATCAGCTAATAAAGGAAAAGGAAACTCATATTTGTTCTTAAAATTGCTTTGTCTTTTTTCAGAATCTGCACTAACACCTATTAACTCAAACCCTTTATCTTGTAAAATCGTATAATTATCTCTTAAGTTACATGCTTCTGCAGTACATCCTGGCGTACTTGCTTTTGGGTAGAAAAAAACAATTAATTTTTTTCCTTTATAGTCAGATAAAGATACAGCATTACCATCTTGATCATTAACTGTAAAATTTGGTACTTTATCACCTTGTTTTAATGTATTCATAGTTGTAATTTTGATTTATTCAAAAATACAAATTAATGACTAAGCAAGAAAAGGTACATTTTGTTATAAATACGTTAAATAAGTTATATCCTGAAATTCCTATTCCTTTAGATCATAAAGATCCATACACACTTTTAGTTGCTGTTTTATTATCTGCTCAATGCACAGATGTTAGAGTTAACCAAATAACGCCTTTATTATTTGCAGAAGCAGATAACCCTTATGATATGATTAAATTATCTGTAGAAGAAATTAAAGAGATAATAAAACCTTGTGGTTTATCACCAATGAAAAGTAAAGGCATTTACGGTCTTTCAAAAATTTTAATAGAAAAACATAACGGTGAAGTCCCGCAATCTTTTGAAGCTTTAGAAGAGTTACCTGCTGTTGGACACAAAACAGCTAGTGTTGTAATGAGTCAAGCATTTGGTGTACCTGCTTTTCCTGTAGACACACATATCCATCGTTTGATGTATCGCTGGAATTTATCTAATGGAAAAAGCGTAGCTCAAACCGAAAAAGACGCTAAACGCTTATTTCCTAAAGAACTATGGAACGATTTACATCTACAAATCATTTGGTATGGAAGAGAATATTCTCCTGCTCGTGGTTGGGATTTAGATAAAGATATTATTACAAAAACTATTGGAAGAGCTACTGTTTTAAAAGAATATCATAAAAAAACGTCCTAATGTTTTAGGACGTTTTTCTTTTAATTTTGAAGTGATTCAAACTTCATGCTTTTATAATTTATAACACTTAAAGCCTTAGAGTAATTAAGGATAAAACTTATAGTTTCATCTTTTGGATTCAATTTAAAATCTGATTTAGGTTTTTTAGAGTAAAGTTTTGCCATTTAATGTAGGTTTTTAGTTTGTTACTACATTATAACGGATACGATTTAACTTTATTGTTTATCCTAATTTGTTAAAACAATATTGTGCTTTTCTATTACTTTTCTCATATTAATTAATGCATATCTCATACGTCCTAAAGCAGTATTTATACTTACTCCTGTGCGTTCTGATATTTCTTTAAAACTCATATCTTTATACATACGCATTACCAATACTTCTTTTTGGTCTTCTGGTAACTCGTCAATCAAACGTCTTACATCTGCTTCTACTTGACCTTTAATAATTGTTTTTTCTGCATTTAAAGCATTATCACTTATTACAGAAAAAATATTAAAATCTCCTGAATTGTCAAACTTAGGCATACGACTGTTTTTTCTAAAATGATCTATAACCAAATTATGGGCAATACGCATTACCCATGGTAAAAACTTACCTTCTTCGTTATATTTACCTCTTTTTAAAGTTCTTATTACTTTGATAAAGGTATCCTGAAAAATATCTTCAGATATATCTCTATCAAAAACTTTAGAGTATATAAAACTGTAAATTCTTTGTTTATGTCTTGTAATTAAAACTTCTAGAGCAGATTCTTCGCCTCTTATATAATTACTCACTAATTGAGCATCAGAGATTAATTCTTTTTGCATAATCATTACTTTTTTTGCACAGAAAACGTGTTTCGGGCTTGGGGTTTATAAATTAAAAAAGTAATGTTTTGCTATAGGCAAAAGTGTTTGTGGGTTAATTGATATGTTTCAAATGTAACAACAATTATTCCAAAAATGCAAACATAATTTCAAGTTTTAACATTTTAATGCACAATAATCTATTTTTTAAGCTGAATTTGTTGTGTTATCTTTGCAAATCTATACGAAAATTGACTATGAAGACTACGCTTTCTGAAGTAAACCCTAAAGAGAACATCATAATTAAAGGTGCTAAATTACATAACCTTAAGAATATAGATGTTGTTATACCTAGACGTAAATTAGTTGTTATAACAGGTCTATCAGGTTCTGGTAAATCTAGTTTAGCATTTGATACGTTGTATGCAGAAGGACAACGTCGTTATGTAGAAAGTCTTAGTAGTTATGCACGACAATTTTTAGGTAGACTTAACAAACCTAAAGTAGACTATATTAAAGGTATTGCGCCTGCAATTGCTATAGAACAGAAAGTAAACTCTACTAATCCACGCTCTACTGTCGGAACGACAACCGAGATTTATGACTATTTAAAACTACTTTTTGCGCGTATTGGTCGTACCTACTCTCCTATTTCTGGTAACGAGGTAAAAAAAGACACTGTTACAGATGTTTTAGAATTTATAAAAACTATTGATTTAAAAGAAAAACTTTTACTTCTAGCTCCTATTTATTTAGAAGAAGGTAGAGCACTTCAGGATAAACTAAGCGCCTTAAATGCTCAAGGATATTCTAGAATTAAAGTAAAAGATGAAGTTGTAAGAATTGATCAAGTAAAAGATTTAACATCTACAGAAGATATATTTTTAGTTGTAGATAGAATTGTAACCAAAGATGACGAAGATTTTTATAACCGATTAGCAGATGCCATACAAACTGCTTTTTTTGAAGGTAAAGGCAATTGCTATATTGAAACTTTAAAAGATAACTCAATAAGACATTTTAGTAACAAATTTGAATTGGATGACATGCAGTTTTTAGAGCCAAATGTGCATCTATTCAGCTTTAATAACCCTTACGGTGCATGTCCAAAATGTGAAGGTTATGGTGATGTTATTGGTATTGATGAGGATTTAGTGATCCCAAATACTGCGCTTTCTGTTTATGAAGAGGCTATTTTCCCTTGGCGAGGAGAAAGTATGAGTTGGTACCGTGATCAATTGGTAAACAATTCGCATAAATTCGATTTTCCTATACACAAACCCTATTTTCAATTAAGTCAAGAACATAAAAATTTAATTTGGGAAGGTAATCAGTATTTTGAAGGTTTAAATAGCTTTTTTGAAGAACTAGAAAGCAAAGCTTATAAAATTCAAAATCGTGTAATGTTATCTCGCTATCGCGGAAAAACAAAATGTAACGTTTGTGGTGGTAAACGTCTTCGTAAAGAAGCTAGTTATGTAAAAGTGGGTAATGCTACAATTACAGATTTAGTCGAAATGCCATTAAGTAAATTGTCTAATTTTTTCAACCAATTAGAATTGAATGATTATGACACTAAAATTGCCGAACGTTTACTTATTGAAATAAAAAACCGTTTAAACTTTTTAAGCAACGTTGGTTTAGATTATTTAACCTTAAACAGACGATCTAACACACTTTCAGGAGGAGAAAGTCAGCGTATTAATTTAGCAACATCACTAGGAAGTAGCTTAGTTGGTTCTATGTATATATTAGACGAACCTAGTATTGGCTTACATCCAAAGGATTCAGAAAAACTAATATCTGTATTAAAATCTTTACGCGATTTGGGTAATACAGTAATTGTTGTAGAGCATGATGAAGATATAATGAAACAAGCCGATACCATTATAGATATTGGTCCCGAAGCTGGTACTTTTGGTGGTGAAGTTGTTGCAACAGGAACGTTTAAAGACATCTTAAAATCAAAGTCACTAACTGCTCAATATTTAAACGAAACTTTAAAAATTGAAGTCCCTAAAAAACGTCGTACAAGTAAGTATAGCATAGAAATTGTTGGTGCTAGAGAAAATAATTTAAAAAATATTGATGTTACTTTTCCTTTAGAAATGTTAACCGTTATTACAGGTGTTTCAGGAAGCGGAAAAAGTACATTAGTTAAAAAAATTCTATTTCCTGCCATTCAAAAAAAACTAACTGGATTTAGTGATAAAGCTGGTCAATTTTCAGAATTAAAAGGAAATTTTAGTAACATCAAGCATATTGAGTTTATTGACCAAAACCCAATTGGTCGTTCATCACGTTCTAATCCGGTAACTTACATAAAAGCTTATGACGATATTAGAGCTTTGTTTGCTAAACAAAAACTAAGTAAAATAAGAAATTTTGCTGCTAAACATTTTAGTTTTAATGTTGATGGTGGACGTTGCGAAACCTGTAAAGGTGAAGGCGAAGTTACAATAGAAATGCAATTTATGGCAGATGTACATTTAGTCTGTGAAACCTGTAATGGTAAACGTTTTAAAAAGGAAGTTTTAGAAGTTACTTTTGAAGATAAAAGCATTGATGATATATTAAATATGACTATTGACGACGCTATTTCTTTCTTCGACAAGCACAAACAAAATAAAATAAAAAACAAGCTTCAGCCCTTACAAGATGTTGGTTTAGGTTATGTAACACTAGGTCAAAGTAGTTCTACCCTTTCTGGTGGCGAGGCACAGCGTATAAAACTAGCTACATTTTTAGGTAAAGGAAATACTAAAGACAAAGCCTTATTTATTTTTGATGAGCCTACAACAGGTTTGCATTTTCATGACATTCAAAAATTACTAAAATCGTTTTATGCTTTAATTGAAAAAGGACACTCTATTATTGTTGTCGAGCATAATTTAGATTTGATTAAATGTGCAGATCACATTGTAGATCTTGGTCCTGAAGGTGGCGAAAATGGAGGACAATTAGTAGCATTTGGTACACCTGAAGAAGTTACAAAAGTTAAAGAAAGCGCAACCGCTAAATACTTAAAAGATAAGATTTAATAAATCATAAAGGCTAACACTGCAATTAATATTGAAGCAAAAGGAATAATCATGCCCATAAAAATTGTAGTTATAGCTCCGCTTTTTATAAAACTTAAAAACCAACCTTGATCGTAAAACTTTTTGACTGCTATAAAAAAGTAGAAATAGGTAGATAAAACCAATAAAAAGTCTAACCAATCGGGCATATCATAAAACCAGTTTATGCCTAAATCTATAGCCATTACCGCAAATATAAAAGAGAAAAAATAAAAGCTAAATACCAAGTGGTAAGCATATCTTCCTTTATTAAAATAGAAAACCTTTAAAAGGAACGCAAAAATTGGTAGTAAAAAAAACATAGCTATAGGAAAACTATCTGTAATGGTTTGATAAATAGACCCGACACCTTTTTCTTTCTGAAATTTAAACATTTGCTCAAAAAACTTTCGTTTTAAATAACCTGCATCTTCAGGCATTCCCATCTTTTTTAGGATAATTTTTTTGTCTGCTCCTGCATCAATTAAAGAATCTATTTCTTTTTCATCATAAGTAAAAGAAGTTCCAAAAACACTACCATTAGCTTTTCGATCTTTAGCGTCTATTTTTTCATTTACTAAAGAATCTAACTTTATAGAATCTGCTACTCTTTCAAAAGCTTCACGGTATTCTTTTTCCTTTTTTACTGCTAATTCTTCCTGTATAGCTTTATCTAATTTTGTTCTAGTTTCTCTAATATAAAATGAGAAGATGAAGAAAAAAACTACCGAAACAAATAAATAAAACTGTGCAGGATGTAAATATGTTAAACGTTTACCTTGTAGAAACTTTTTTGGTAAAAACCCAGGTTTTGTCATTAAAGGCAAAAAGCTCTTTAAAAATTTAGAATCCCATAGTAAATAGTTATTAATAGTATTATAAAAAAGACTTCTAACTGTTAACTCTTCTCTATTTTTCATACCACAACAAGGACAAAACTTAAAGCTATCTTTAAATTCTGTTTCACAGTTTTCGCAAACTTTATATTGAAGTGACATGTTGGTTGATTGTTTAGGTAAATGTAAAAATAAACTTTAAAAGATGCCTAATTTCTTTTTTAAAATTGAAATAGTAGAAATCTAATATCGTATCAAAACACCAGTAAAACCAACGTGTTTCAAGTTTGGCACAGCTATTGAAACTAATTTATCAAATAGCGATTGCCGAAACGCTAAATAGTAGGCAAAATCTAAATCCTTAATACTATGAAAAAACTAGTACTATTAATTACAGGTGTGTTAATGGGATTAACCACTGTAACAGCAGAAAATAAGTCTGCATCGCAAGGTGAAGATTTAGTTGTTAACCCAAACCGTTTTGTACAACCTATTATGTTTGTAGAACGTGGTGTAGAATTTTTAATCTTTCCTGATGGAAGCTTTGATTTTAATACTCAATTAGATTATACACAAGGTGATAATTATTACAGACGTAGCAATGTAAATGTAAACACAAGACGTAGCAGTATAAATCGTACTTATGGAGCACCAGGCACTTACAATACCTACTATGGACCAACAAACAACGGAACCATTGTTTTACATGATAGATCTGGTAAAGTAAGACGTGTTGGCTATGTGTTTTTAAATTATAATAGACAAGGACAGGTTAAACGATTAGGGTCTGTTTATGTAAGTTATAATAGACAAGGCTTGGTAAGTCGTATTGGCGGAATGCGTTTGATTTATAACAGACACGGAAGGTTAATTAGAACAATTGGTCATGTAAATAGATACAATACGTCTTTTGTGTTAGATAATAACTACGGAAATCCATACGGATCACCAATAGATAATAATTATGATTACAATTATAATAATGACGATTTTTACTACTATAGAAATGGTGTAAAAACCGAAAAACCTAAATTGAAAAAATAATTTCAATCAAAACAAAAAAACCTCGTAAGTCTTTATTTACGAGGTTTTTTCATTTTACAACCTAATAACAATTATGGCTGTTTTGGTTTTTGGCATGATGCTTGTAAATATTTAAATGTTCAATCATAAAACAATTAGTTATGAAGAAATTATTCCTTTTATTATCAGCATTTACTTTAAGTATTTTTGCTGTTAATGCAGACACAACAAAAAACGCTGAAAGTTTAACTATAAACGAATCTTATAACCGAGGTTATGGCAATTCTTTCATTTTTACAGAAGCTGGAATTGAGTTTTCAGTTTTTGCAGATGGGCAATTTGATTTTTATATACCAAATTATGGTCCTAACGTAAATGTTTCAGTAAACACTCCAAATGCTTCTATTAGTTTCAATACTGGTTATGATTACAACCCATATGTTCAATATGATGAGTATGGTGCTATTATACAAGTTGAAAACACACCAATATTCTATGATTATTATGGACGTGTAAATCAAATTGGTAACGTTAGGATTAACTATAATAATCGTGGTTTTGTTACTAGAGTTGGCGGACTTTATGTTCATTATAACCGTTACAACCGCTTTTCTCACTGTACAGGATTTATAAATATTTATAATAGAGTTTATGTATATAGACCTTGGCATTCATATTATGTAGTACCTGCACCATTATACAGAGTTGTTTATACCACACCATACAGAAGATATTATAGACCTATTAGATATGCATATACAAGACCTTTTGTAAACAATTACAGACGTACAACTGCTGTAGCAACAAGACGTGGTAATACAATATCAAGAAACAGAAGTTTAGCTACTCGTGGTAATGGTAGAGCTGTAAGAAATATTACAAGAAATAATGTGCCTAGAACACGTAGTAATGCAACTACTTCTTCTCCTAGAACAAGAGGAAACGCAGTAGCTTCTAGACCAAGAACTAGAGGAAATAGTTCTGCTACGCAACCTAGAACACGAGGAAATAACTCTATTAGCGCTCCAAAAACTAGAGGTAATTCAAAAAATATTACAAAACCTAGAACACGCAGTAATAGTAATATTTCCAAACCAAGAGCAGTTAGAAATAACACTGTTACTTCTAAGCCTAGAACTAGAACACAAACTAGAGCTAACACAAGTAGACCAAAAACATCTACTAAAGCAACTACAAATAGATCTAACTCAAGATCAAAAGCTTCTTCAAGCAGATCAAGTTCTAAATCAAGAAGTACATCAAGATCGTCTTCTAGATCTGGAAGAAGAGGATAAAATATTTATAACACTTACTATAAGTCCTATAACAATGGTTTATAAAACCTAAGTTATAGGGCTTTTTTATTTCTTTAAAAATGAATTTAAAATTTCTGTAATTTCTGAAGATAAATTAAGCTTATAAACGCTTAATCCATAAATTAATACAAGAAGTATTGATTTTAAACCTATGTTAATTATTGAATGAAAAGGAAATTCCCAAAAGAATAAACCAAAAGCACAAACTAAAATTAGTAACGCAGAGTTTAATGTTTCTTTGGTAAACGGTTGAATTTTAAATTTACTATAAACAAATAACAACTTTACAGTATTGTACACAAAGATGGTTATACAACTTGCGTAAGCTGCACCATTAATACCGTAAACGGGAATAAAAAACAGATTTAAAATTATGGTTAAAATAGCCAACATAACTCCAAAGACCAATACCATTCTATAATAATCACTATTAAAAAGAATAGCGTTATTGTTTCCTAAAAGATTATCAAATAGTTTAGCTAAACCAATAACTAGAACTACTAAAAAACCTTCTGAGTAATTATCAGGAATCATTGTATATAGCTGATTGATATTTACAATAATTGCTAAAAAGATAAATCCGCTAATTATAAATAAATTTAACGAGCTTTTTTGGTATAATTTTTTAAGTTCAACTTTATTTTTTTCGTTTAAAAACTGTGCTGTCAATGGGTTTGTAATCTGGTGCATAGATCGTGATGGTACACCAATAACCGTAGCTATATAAATGGCTACGCCGTAATAAGCTACATTATTTAACGCTTCAAACTGACCAATCATAAACTTATCAATTTCAAGAATGATATTTGCGATAGAGCCTGCAATAATTATTAATGAAGAGTATTTTAAAACACTTGATAATTTAGGAATTTTAACAAATTTAAATACTGGTAGTTTTAAATTGAATGCATAAAGTTTCATCACGACCATTCTTACAATATAAACGATAACTATACCATAAATAAGCTGCTGTACATTTAAATATCTAAAATGAAGTGCTAACAACAAAATAGAAATACAAAGTCTATGAAAAACCTCTTTCATAAAATTACCAAACACACTATGTAAATGTACTTTACTCCATGCATAAAACACCTCAAAGTAAGCAAAAGCAATAGCGCAAACGTAAATTAACCAACTGTAATCTTTGATTATTGGGTTTTCTTTTGCAAGCCAATTTCCAATGGTATCATATGCTAAAACACCTATAAAACCTAACGGAATAATGACAATTAAAGGCAAAAATAACATTAAGGTTAAAAACCCATTTTGTGATTGTCTAGTCTTAAATGACGAAAAGAATTTAATTATCGTATTATGTGTACCAAAAGCCATTAAAGGCATTAAAATATTGGCTGTAGAGAGTATAAAAGTAATTAATCCAAAATAGTCGTCGGATAAAAATTTAGTATATAAAAACACTACATTAATAGCACCAATACCAAAACCAAGGTAAGTAATTACCGTGTTTTTTATGGATTGATTAACGACTATACCCATTAAGTTTACAAATTAAATTTTGTGGTTGAAATTTATAGATTATTAATCAAATCTACTAATTGTTTTGTTAACGCTTGTCGCGAAAAACGTTGTAATCCAATAGCATTAACCTTTAAAGAATTATTTTGATAATCTTCAAAAAGTTGTTTTATAGCTGTTTTTAAAGCTGAAAATTCTGAGTAATCAAAAAACTGTCCTGTATTTGTTTGCTTAATAATTGTTTCAATATCCGCTCCTTTAGGTCCAACTGCTAATATTGGTCTATTAGACACCATATATTCAAATAATTTACCAGGAATAATAGCTTTAGTATCTTCAGAATTTATTTCAATAAGCAACAATATTTGTGATTTTTTTTGAAATTTAACAGCCTCACTATGTGAAACATACCCAACTTTATTTACATAATCAATTAGATTATGATGTTTTAAAGAGTTTAACACGTTCTCTCCTACTTCACCTACTAAATTTAACTGAAAATGTTTTGCGAAATTTTCATCTTCCTTAACAAATTCAGAAAGTGCTTGCCATAAAATCTCAGGATTTCTTTTAGATAATAAAGAACCTATGTGAGATATGGTAAATTTTTCATCTAAATCGTTAACTATTACTTTTTCTTTATCGTAACCGTTTGTTATCAAGCTAATTGGCTTATCTGTAATAGTTTCAAATTCAGTTTTTGTACTTGGACTTGTTACCACAATCTGATCTGCTTGATTAAGCACTTTGCTTTCCAATTGCTTGTGTTGCTTTTTTGCATAATTGGTTAATTTAAGCTGCTTATGGTAACCTATACTTGTCCAAGGATCTCTAAAATCTGCAATCCAATTAACATCTAATTTTTGTTTAATTTTTAAACCAATTAAATGCAAACTATGTGGCGGACCAGTTGTAATTACTGTATCTATATTAAAATCTTGAATATAAGTTGTTAAAAAATTAGTAGATGGTTTTACCCATTGTTTTCTGGCGTCTGGAATAAAAAAGTTACCTCTAATAAATAACAACAAACGTTCTGGTATGCTTTGCTTGTTTTTTTCTTTTATAATCCCTTTACTAATTGTTTTGGTTTGTTTAGAAAACAAATTAGCTAATTTATATGGCTCTTTTATGGGTTGTTTTAAAATGATTGCATTTTCAGGAATTTCATCCTTTAAAGTCTTATCAATTATAGGGTAATTAGCATTAGAAGGACAATAAACTATTGGTTCTATATCGTGTTCTGGTAAGTATTTTACAAATTTTAACCAACGTTGTACACCTGGTCCTCCAGCTGGTGGCCAATAGTAAGTAACTATAAGAACACGTTTAGGCATATTATTCTGGTTTACTTGTTTTAAACTGATAAAATAATCCTCCTATTATTAAAAGAAATAATATTACCGAACTTGTTAAAGCAATCTGACTACCAGTTTTAACTACTTTTGGTTCAAATTTAAACTCAATAGTATGATTGCCTTTTGGTATTTGTAAACCTCTTAAAGCGTAATTCACTTTATAATGAGGCTTTTCGTTTCCGTCAATATAAGCATTCCAACCATTGGCATAATACATTTCTGAAAATACTACAAAACCATCATTTGAATTATTTGAACTGTATTTGATATAGTTAGGTTTATAAGTTTCAACTTTTATAGATGCTGTAGAATCTACTTTGAAAGTTTTTGCTTTAAGATCTGTTATACTAAAAACAGCTACATTTTTATTATCTAAACTATCTAATATTTTTATTTCTTGATCTGCATTTTTAACGTTTTTAAGTTGTTTTACAAACCAAGCATTTCCGTTAGCGTCATTGTTTAGATATGGGAAAGGCTCTCCGTTTTCACCTTGTCCAATAATATACTTAGCATTAAGCATATTAAGAACATTGATGTTATTTTTTGATAGGTAAAATTCGTATAAATCTTGATAACGTTTAGGTTTTGCAGCATGATAACCGCCTAAAGCATTGTGGAAATAACTTGCTTTTGCGCCACCTGAAGTTAAATCATACACTCTATAATTAGAATCGTCTTTTAGGATTTGTAAATCGGCTTTATTAGCTTGATATGGACGTTCCATTTTAATTTTAGAAACAAAATCGTCATTGTTAACATAACGTCTATCTACACTTACAAGATCTATTACAATAAGAACAGCAAACGCAAGAATGACTTTAGTTTCGGTAAATTTCTTCTTTAAGAATAAATAGATAATTCCTGCGGAAAGCAATACGAAAATCAACGTTCTAAACGTATCCATAGTTAAGAAACTAGCACGATCTTCACGCAACGCATCTACAAATTCTTGACCGTAATTTTGACGATAATACCCGTCATTACCACCAACAAAATCAAATACTCCAAATAGTTTTCCTAACAGAATTAAAACTGCAAATCCTGCAGTTATCATTGTTGTTTTCTTTAGTGCGTTTAGCTTTTCTTCATCAGAAGTATTATCAAATAATTTTTTTATTGCAATTATTGACAAAATAGGAATACACAATTCTAAAATAACTTGTATTGAACTTACTGCTCTAAATTTATTGTATAACGGTACAAAGTTTATAAAGAAATCGGTTAGAAATTCTAGGTTCTTTCCGTAGGATAAAAGAAGTGATAAAACTGTGCCTCCAACAAGCCACCATTTTATTCGACCTTCTACTAAAAACAATCCTAATACAAATAGAAAAATCACAACCGCACCAATGTATGCTGGCGCTTCTACTATGGTTTGATCGCCCCAATATGTTGGTGTATTTTTTGCGTATTCTTTAGCTTCTGCTGGTGATACGCCTCTATCTGTAAAAAATTTATACATTGCAGAGTTTTCGCCAACATCTTCACCGCTTCCGCCACCATAAAATCTTGGAATAAATAGATTAAAACTTTCAATTATACCGTAACTATATTCTGTGATGTACTCCTTACTTAAACCGTTTGTGTTTTCTCGATTTGTACCGTCTGGATTAATGGTTAACTCAGATTTTCCACGTGTACTTTCATTAACATATTCTTTTGTAGCTAAAATATTTGTAGCATTAAGGCCTACAGACAAAATTACAGCAACAACTAAAATACCAAGAGACTTAAAATAATGTGGTAATTCTTGTTTTTTATAAGCGTCTATTAAATACACTATACCTAAAACTATAACTAGCAATAGTAAATAATACGTCATTTGATAGTGATTTGCAACAAGCTCTAATCCCATTGCAACAGCTGTTAGTAAAAAACCAGCGATATATTTTTTTCTGAAGGTGAGGATAATACCGCTTAACACTAAAGGCATATAAGCAATAGCATGTGCTTTACTATTATGACCAACGCCAAGTATTATGATAAGATAAGTTGAAAAACCAAACGCTAACGCGCCTAATCCAGCCAATTTCCAGTCTACTTTTAGCACTAAAAGCAAAATATAAAACCCTAAAAAGTAAAGAAATAAATAATCTGCTGGTCTTGGCAAGAAGCGTAATGATAAATCTATTTTTTTGATATAATTATTTGGGTATTTTGCGCCTAATTGATAGGTTGGCATACCGCCAAATGCACTATTTGTCCAATAGGTTTCTTCTCCAGTTTCAGCTTTAAAATCTTTTTGCTGTTTTGCCATACCTTGGTAATGAACAATATCACTTTGGAAAATAGTTTTTCCTTGCAAAACAGGATTAAAATATAATAAAGCACAAACAATAAAACTTACCAACACAATAATGTGTGGCAACAACTTTTTGAAAGAAAACGGCATAAATAATTATAAATTCAATGAGGTTGAAAATTACTCAATTTCTTCGTAATCTACATACTCACCAACATTTTTATTTGAAGATTTATTTTCTGGCATTTTGTCTATAGTCACTTCACCTTCTTTATTAATTGGTTCTTGACGTTGTTGATTAAATGCACCACCAAAACGTTCTTCAGCTTTTTTGGCAGCGTATTTAAATAAGACAGGCGCAAAAATTCTTGATAAGATTTTAAATCCGTAGTAGATTAATAATATTATTAAAATGGTTCTTAATAAACCCATAATTCAAATTTTATTCTATAAATACAAAAATACAATTCTCTAATTTTAATTTCGTTATTTAATAGCTAAAAAAAATATAAAATCTCTATATTTGACTTTAAACAAATAGCTATGCTTAACCCAAAATTCTATTGTAAATACATATTATTTTTCTTCAGTATTTCAGCATTTTCTCAGTATACAGAAGTTATAAACTCTAACAGACCTGGCGAGTCTAAAAGCGCTTTTGCTGTTGGTGTAAATGTTGGTCAAATTGAAGCTGGACCTTACACTGTAAACGAAAAACATACACCTTTAAAGAATGAAGCTAAAGGTTTTGGTATTGACTTTGCGTTACGCTACGGTTTACTTTGGGAAGAGTTAGAAATTAATCTAGAAGGAACTTATCAAAACGATACGTTTACAGATAATAGATCTTCACTTTCTCCAAATGAAACAAACCGATCTAACTTTAGAAACTTTGCTTTAGGAGCCAAGTATTTAGTCTATGATCCTTATAAAAATAAAGAAGAAGAAAAACCTAATTTATATAGTTATCATGCTAATAGAAAATTTAAGTGGAGTAATTTAATTCCTGCAGTAGCTGTTTACGGTGGCGTTAATTTGGATGCAAAAGATAATATTTACGTTCCTTATTCTAACCCATTTACAAGTCCTGCTTATGAAGGTGGCGTTAATTTTAAAGCTATGGTTGCTACGCAAAATAACTTTAGTAGCGGTTGGGTATTTGTCACTAATTTTTCTATGGAAAGGTTAGGTACAGATTTTTCTAGCTTTCAATATATTTTAACACTAACAAAAGCTCTAAACGAAAAATTTGTTCTATTTGGAGAAACTCAAGGTATTAGCGGAGATTATTATGCCGATAATTTATTTAGATTTGGTGGAGCTTACCTTTTTGGAAAAGATTTTCAGTTAGATACAGCACTTACATTTAATACTAAAGATACACCTTCTGTGTTTAGTTTAAACTTTGGTGCATCTTACAGGCTTGATTTTCATAAAGATCCTAAAGTAGATAATGGTACTAATGTGATGGATGAATACGAAAGAAAAGCTAACAGAAACAGAAATAAGAAAAAGAAAAAAGGTGATGACAATAATGCTGACGATGGAAAACGCAAGAAAGAAACACAAGTCATCAATTTTGACGACGAATAATCCTATTTTATAATCTATGATAACCATTAAAGAAGTAAAGTCTAAAGCAGATTATAAAGCTTTTGTAAAATTTCCTTTTAAAATCTATAACGATTGTAAGTATTGGATTCCGCCAATAATAAGTCAAGAATTAGAGGTTTTTAACACTGAAAAAAACCCTGTGTTTAATGATGCAGAAGCAACATTATTATTAGCTTACAAAGAAGGTAAAATAGTTGGTCGTGTAGCTGCGATTATTAATTGGTTAGAAGTAAACAAACAAGGCGATAAAAAAATGCGCTTTGGCTGGTTTGATTTTATTGATGACTTAGAGGTTAGTAAAGCATTAATAGAAGAAGTAATCAAGATAGGAAAGAACAATAATTTAGAGTTTGTTGAAGGTCCTGTAGGTTTCTCTAACTTAGATAAAGTTGGTGTTTTAACTGAAGGGTTTGATTATCCTAATGATATGATTACTTGGTATAACTATCCTTATTACCAAAAGCATTATCAAACGTTAGGCTTTAATATTGAAAAAACTTATATAGAAAGCACCTTTAAATTTAGTAATGTAAATCCTGAAGCTTTTAGTAAAATTCAAGATTTAGTTAAAAGACGTTACAAATTAAAACCACTTAATTTTACTAAGACTAAAGAGATAATGCCTTATGTAGATAAGATGTTTGACTTGTTTAATCTATCTTATGCTAAACTATCTTCTTTTGTTGAAATTACTGACATTCAAAAAGAATATTTTAAGAAAAAATACATCAATTTTATTAATCCAGAATACATCAAATTTGTTGTAGATCAAGAAAATAATCTAGTTGCTTTTGCTATTGTTATGCCTAGGTTTACTGAAGCATTAAAAGAAATGAATGGTAAATTATTTCCTTTTGGATTTTTAAAACTTTTAAAAGCTAAAAAAGAAAGTAAGAGCGTAAACTTTTATTTAATTGGTGTACATCCTGATTATCAAAACAAAGGTGTACACGGTATTATTTTTAACGAATATTACCCTATTTTTAAAGAAAAGGGTATAGAAGATTGTTACCGCACGCCAGAATTAGAAAACAATGAAGCTATACATAAAATCTGGAAAAACTTTGATCCAAAAATTATAAAAAAACGAAGCACTTACAGAAAAACATTATAGATAAAAAAATCCGATTTAAATATTTAAATCGGATTTTTTATTTTGTATGTAAGGGAAAATTATTCGCCCATTGCTTTTATTAATGCTGCAGACATACGCTTGTAAGTTCCATTTAAAAGACGTTCTCTAATTGCATCAAAAGCATCTAATGTTTCATTTACATCTTCTAAAGTATGAGTCGCAGTAGGAATCATACGTAATAAGATTAATCCTTTTGGTATTACTGGATAAACAACTATAGAACAGAAAATACCATAATTTTCTCTTAAATCTTTAACTAACGCCATAGCTTCTGGAATACTTCCGTTAAGGTATACAGGAGTTACACAACTTTGTGTAGTACCTATATCAAAACCACGCTCTTTTAACCCAGATTGTAAAGCGTCTACAATTTTCCATAAGTTTTGTTTTAACTCAGGCATTGTGCGTAACATATCTAAACGCTTTAAAGCTCCTTCTACTAATTGCATTTGTAGAGACTTTGCAAACATTTGAGAACGTAAATTATATTTTAAATAATCTATAATCTCTTGATCTGCTGCAATAAATGCTCCTGTACTAGCCATAGATTTTGCAAAAGTTGCAAAATATACATCAATATCGTCTTGTACACCTTGCTCTTCTCCTGCTCCTGCTCCTGTTGCACCTAATGTTCCAAATCCATGAGCATCATCTACAAATAATCTAAAGTTGAATTTTTCTTTTAACGCTACAATTTCTTTTAAACGTCCTTGCTCACCACGCATACCAAAAACACCTTCAGAAATCACTAAGATTCCTCCACCTGTTTGCTCTGCCATTTTTGTAGCACGTTCTAAGTTTTTTTCTAAACTTTCTATATCATTATGCTTGTAAGTAAATCGCTTACCATGATGTAATCTAACTCCATCTATTATACATGCATGTGCATCTACATCATAAACAATAATATCGTCTTTAGATACTAACGCATCTACTGTAGATACCATTCCTTGGTAACCAAAATTTAATAAGTAAGCCGCTTCTTTGTTAACAAATTCTGCTAATTCATTTTGAAGTTTTTCGTGTAAATCTGTGTGACCAGACATCATACGTGCTCCCATAGGATAAGCAGAACCATATTTTGCTGCTGCTTCTGCATCTACCTTTCTTACTTCTGGGTGATTTGCCAAACCTAAGTAATCGTTGATACTCCAAGTAATTACTTCTTTACCTTGAAATTTCATACGATTAGAAATTTGTCCTTCTAATTTTGGAAATACAAAGTAACCTTCTGCTTGCGACGCCCATTTTCCTAACGGTCCTTTGTCTTTGTATATTTTCTCAAATAAGTCTTTCATCTTTAAATGATTATTAAGCCTATGGCTTAAGCTATTAGTATTTAGTTAGATTGGGCAAAATTAGGCAATTTTACTATTCTTGCATAATAAATTGTCAATCTGTTATTAACAAAAAAGTTAACCAAAATGAATTTTCATTATGGCTAACTTTAATTTTATATTTTTTACACGTTACTTAACGTATTGAATGCTTTGTGCTGCTGCTTCATTTTGACTATCAAAAAAGCCTTGGTCGTTCATCCATTTATCACTATAAACCTTACTCATGTATCTTGAACCATGATCAGGAAAGATAACTACTACCTTGTCTGTTGGTTTAAAGTAGTCCTCTTCGTTTAGTTGCTTTAAGGCTTGCATTGCTGCTCCAGAAGTATACCCTACAAATAAACCTTCTGTTAATGCTATTTCTCTTGCTGTATGTGCACTTTCTTCGTCTGTTACTTTAACAAACTTATCAATAACATCAAAATCTGTAGCTGTAGGTATTAAATTTTTACCTAAACCTTCAATACGATATGGATAGATTTCATCTTTATCAAACTCACGTGTTTCATGGTATTTTTTTAATACTGAACCGTAAGCATCTACACCAATAATTTTGATGTTTGGATTTTGTTCTTTTAAGTATTTTGCTGTACCAGAAATTGTTCCTCCTGTACCACTACAAGCTACTAAATGTGTAATTTGACCTTCAGTTTGATTCCAAATTTCTGGACCTGTAGAATTGTAATGTGCATCTAAATTTAGTTGATTAAAGTATTGGTTAATGTAAACCGATCCTTTAATCTCGCTATGTAATCGTTTTGCTACTTCGTAATAACTTCTTGGGTCATCTGCACTTACGTTTGCTGGACAAACATATACTTTTGCACCCATAGTTTTAAGCATGTCTATTTTATCTGCTGAAGACTTAGAACTTACTGCTAAAATACAATCGTAACCTTTAATAACACTTACCATTGCTAAACTAAATCCTGTGTTACCAGAAGTAGTTTCTATGATGGTGTCACCTGGTTTGATTATACCTTGCTTTTCTGCTTGTTCAATAATGTATAATGCTATTCGATCTTTTGAAGAATGACCTGGGTTAAAAGCTTCTACCTTAGCATGGTAGTTTCCTTTAAACTCAGTCGCCATTTTGTTTAGTTTTATTAGCGGCGTATTACCTATTAGATCTAATGCGCTATTAAAAACTTGTTTACTTTGTTCCATAAATGCTGTTTAAAAGCTACTTATTTTTTGGTTTTAATTACTAAAACCTGACAAAAATAAGCATTTTTTTTTATTAATCGGTAATTCCTTCTAAATAGAATAAAAAAGCATATTCTAAAGCAACTTCTTTTAAAGCTTCAAATCTACCGGATGCGCCACCATGTCCTGCATCCATGTCTGTTTTTAACAATAACAAATTATTGTCTGTTTTTAATTCTCTTAATTTTGCTACCCATTTAGCTGGTTCCCAATACTGTACTTGAGAATCGTGTAGTCCTGTAGTGACTAATAAATTAGGATATTCTTTTTCTACTACATTATCATACGGTGAATAGGATTTCATGTAATGATAATAATCTTTATTGTTAGGATTACCCCATTCGTCATACTCTCCTGTGGTTAATGGAATAGTGTCATCTAACATAGTTGTTACCACATCTACAAAAGGCACTGCTGCAATAACACCTTTATATAATTTTGGGTTTAAGTTTATTACTGCTCCCATTAATAATCCTCCTGCACTTCCTCCCATTGCGTATAAATGCTCTGAAGATGTATATTTTTTTTCAATTAAATATTTTGAACAATCTATAAAGTCTGTAAATGTGTTCATTTTTTTTAGAAGTTTTCCATCTTCATACCATGGTCTTCCTAAGTATTCGCTACCTCTAATATGAGCTATTACATATATAAAACCTCTATCTAACAGACTTAATCTTATTGTGGAAAAATAAGGATCTATTGTAGAGCCGTAACTTCCATAAGCATATTGAAGCAAAGGATTTGTTCCATCTAATTTGATACCTTTTTTATAAACAACAGACATTGGTATTTTTTTTCCGTCTCTGGCTGTCGCCCAAATCCTTTCGGAAGTGTAATTGTTTTTATCAAAACTTTTATCTAATACCTCTTGTTCCTTTTTAATTTCTTTAGTTTTAGTCTTAAAATTATAGTCTATTACAGAACTTGGTTGTGTTAATGCATTAAATGTATACCTTAAAACATTACTATTAAAATCTGGGTTATTACCTATGCTTGCTGTATAAGTTTCGCTTTCAAAATCAAGATAGTAATCTTCTTTTTTATCCCAACTTATTATACGTAAGTGGTTTAGTCCATTTTTACGCTCGTTAACGACTAAATAATTTTTAAAAATTTCAATGTCTTCTACTAGGACGTCTTCTCTGTGAGGTATTACATCTACCCAGTTTTCTTTTGCTATAGCTGTTTCTAATGTTTTTTGGACTTTAAAATTAGTCGCTCCATCTTTATTGGTTATTATGTAAAAACTATCATCATAATGAGCTATAGAGTATTCTAGATTTCGTTCTCTAGATTGAAACACTTTAAAGTCGCCTTCAGGATTATTAGCTGGTAATATTTGATATTCAGAAGTTTGTGTACTAGAGCTTCCAATAATTAAGTATTTTCTTGATTTAGACTTGTAAACATAGGTATGAAAGGTTTCATCTTCTTCAATAAAAACCAATCTATCATCTTCAACCTTTTCTCCTATTTTATGACTGAAAATTTTATCCGATCTTAAAGTAACTTCATCTTTTTTAGCATAGAAAATAGTTTTATTATCACTAGCCCAAGTAGAACTACCTGTAGTATTTTCAATAGTATCATCTAAAATCTCTCCAGTAATTAAATTTTTAATTTTTATGGTATATTGTCTACGACTAACAGTATCTATTGAAAATGATACTAACGTATTATCTTCACTTACAGAAAAACCACCTAACTTAAAGTATGAATAGCCTTTAGCCATTTGGTTACAATCAAACAAAATTTCTTCTTTTGCTTCTAAAGTTTCCTTTTTTCTGGTGTAAATTGGGTAATCTTTTCCTTGCTCAAATTTGGTGATATACCAGTATCCATTAAATTTATATGGTACACTTTGGTCATCTTCTTTTATTCGAGATTTCATCTCTTCAAAAAGAGATTTCTGAAAACTTTCTGTAGATTTTAATACTGCATTGGTATAATCATTTTCTGCGTTTAAATATTCTAAAACGTCTTTATCTTCTCTTTGATTAAGCCAATAATAATTATCTACTCTTACATCATTATGTATGGTAAGCTCTTTTTTTATTTTTTTTGCTTTTGGAGCTATTAATTCAGAATTAAAATCTGTCATTTTAAGTTCTTTTTTTTTTTAGGAAAAAGCAAATGTAAAGTTAAATAACAAAACAGCTAAATCATTTAATAAATAATTGAGTTGAAATTTATCTATTGAAATTAATAAATTTGCAGTTATAATTTAAAAACTAATAAAGATGTTTGGAGACCTAATGGGAATGATGGGTAAGCTTAAAGAAACCCAAAAAAAAGTTGAAGAAACTAAAAAGCGTTTAAATACTGTTTTAGTTGATGAAAAAAGTAATGACAACCTATTGCAAGTCACATTAACAGCCAATAGAGAGATAAAATCTATTAACATTGATGATGCATTACTAAAAGACAAAGAACAATTAGAAGACTATTTAATTTTAACTTTAAATAAAGCTATTACTAAAGCTACAGAAGTACATGAAACAGAAGTAGCTGCTGTTGCTAAAGATGGTATGCCAAATATACCTGGCATGGACATGTTTAAATAATAGTGCAAACAAAAAAAGGAAGCCAAATGGCTTCCTTTTTTATTATGTCGTTCTACTCTTATTTAGAGTTGATAACTCTAAACTGAGTACGTCTGTTTGCTAAGTGTTCTCTTTCTGTACAAGATACACCGTCAGAACATCTGTTGGTTAATCTTGACTCACCATAACCGTTAGAAGTAATTCTTGAAGAATTAATTCCTTTAGAAATTAAATAATTAGTTACAGCTTGTGCTCTTCTTTCTGATAATAATCTGTTAGATTCTTTAGATCCTCTTGAGTCTGTATGAGAAGCAATCTCTACAGATACACCATCTGCTAGTACTGGTAATAATTTAGCATCTATCTCTGCTTTTGCTGCAGGTGTTAAAGTTGCAGAACCTAAATTCCAGTTTATGTTAAGGTCATTATATTCTACTAACTTACAGTCAACTTCTTTCCACGTTGTTAAACCTCCTTTAGTTTGTAAAACTTCTTTTGTAACTGTCTTATTAACAGCCGGTACAACAGATTCTTCTACTCTAGCATCTGAAGCTAAAACAGTTTTCTTGATTGTAGAACGTTTCTCAGCTATATCTATAGTTCTTGTAGTTGGAGGTGTAGACATAACCACACGCTTCATTGTTTGAGTAACTTCTGGAATGGTAACTACACGAGTTGTTTCTGGAGTAATGATTTTTTTCTTAACTGTTTTTGTAACAGCAGGAATATCAATTACTCTTGTTGTAGGAGGAGTTACCATTACAACACGCTCCATAGTTTTAGTTATTGCAGGCACTTCGATAACTCTTGTCGTTGGAGGAGTAACCATTACTGTTTTCTTAACTGTTTTTGTAACAGCAGGAATATCAATAACTCTTGTTGTTGCAGGAGTTTCTATAACTTTTTGAGTATAAGTAGCCATACCACAATCATCTGCTCCTCCATTAGAATTATCACATCCTGGAGTAGTTATTACAGAAGCATCTGAAGCTAATTCAGTAGTATTTATTGTAATGTTTTGTGCTGGTACACTTTTATAACACCAGTATCTACAATCGTTAGGATCACTTGATTGGCACTCTGCAGCTGGTGTATCGCTCATTTCCCACTTTGCAGTTGCAGGTTTAACCTCTATAACTTGGTAACTAGAAGTAAATTTAGCTGGTACAACTTTTAAAGTGTTACCAAATTCTCTTTTCTTATATGTAATAGTTTGTGTTCCCCAAACAGCAGGAATTACTTCTAATTTTTGACTTGCAGATTGAACAACTACTGTTTCTTCTCTTGTTTCGTATTTAGCAGGAATAACCTCTAAACGTTGCGTTGCTGGTTGAGTTACTACTTCAAAAGTACGAGTTTCGTAAACAGCAGGAACTACTTCTAATCTTTGGCTAGCTTCTTGTACAACAACTGTTTCCTCTTCGTAAGAAACTGATGATGGTATGATTTCTAATTTTTGACTTGCCTCTTGTACTACTACATCAAAATTTTGAGTTTCGTACTTTGCTGGAACTACTGATAATTCTGTTCCTGCTTTTTGCACAATAACTTCTTCTGTTACCGTGTTGTAACTAGCTGGCACAACAGATAGCTTTTTATAAGCTGGCGCCACTTGTACTGTTACATCTTGGTTTACCCATACATCTGGAGTAACACAACGAACGTAACATTTTCCTGGTTCAGGATTTGTTGGTAAGTCTTGTGCAAATACTGCTGTACAGGCTACAAAAGACAAAATCGTTAGTAATACTTTTTTCATTTTTTGTTAATTTAAGTTTATAAATAGATTAATAAAAGACTATAAATTAGCATCTTACAACTAATTTCAGACAAAAAAAGCACTATTCAAACTTATTTTAACATTAACTGTTAAGAAAAACCAAAAAATCGATAAAATGCATAAAAAAACGACATAAACAACTTTTAAATTATATTAAATTTATTTTTAAAAAAGTGACTTAATTACATTTTCTAACATATCAAATTCATTATCAGTAATTTCCAAATGTGTTACCATTCTTAGTTTGTTATTTCCCATATTGGTAATAAGAATTTTATTGTCAGAAAGCGATTTCAAAAACTTTTCGCTTGTTTCTTCATACAATTCAAAAATAACGATGTTTGTTTCTACTGACTCTACATTTTTAACGTAATTAGATTGTTGTAATAATTCTGCTATATACTTTGCTTTTTTATGGTCTTCGGCTAATCTTTCAATATTATTATCTAAAGCATACAAACCTGCAGCAGCAAGAAAACCTACTTGTCTCATGCCTCCACCTAATATCTTTCTAATTCGTATTGCGTTTTCCATAATTGCTTTATCACCTACTAAAACGGATCCAACAGGACAACCTAAACCTTTACTTAAGCAAACAGATATGGTATCAAAAGCTTTACCGTATTGTTCTGTAGTTTCTTCTTTTGCTACTAAAGCATTCCATAATCTTGCACCATCTAAATGAAATCCTAAGTTATGTGTTTTACAAAGTGATTTTATTTTTAATATTTCGTCAAAATCCCAACATGCGCCGCCACCTTTGTTTGTGGTATTTTCAATTTCGACTAATCTGGTTAACGGACTATGATAAAAATCTGGTGGATTTATTGCTTCTTCAACCTGTTTTGCAGTAAACATTCCTCGATTACCATCTATTAATTTACAAGACACGCCACTATTAAAAGATGCGCCACCACCTTCATAATTAAAAATATGAGCATATTTATCGCAAATTACTTGGTCACCAGGATTGGTGTGTAATTTAATAGCTGTTTGATTAGCCATAGTCCCGCTAGGAAAAAACAAAGATTTTTCTTTTCCAAAAAGATTAGCTATTTTTTCTTCTAAAGCGTTAACTGTTTCATCTTCATCATACACATCATCTCCAACTTTAGCCTGCATCATTGCCTCAAGCATTTTTGGTGTTGGTTTAGTTACCGTATCACTTCTTAAATCTATAATCATTAGTATATTTTTTTTAGAGATAAAACTATAAATATTGTTTTAATAAATTTTAGAATCTTACTAATAATTTTATTTTTGTTTCAAACAATATATTATATGATTACAACAGATCAAATTAAAGATCTTAATAAACGCCTTAAGTCTTTAAGGCAATATCTTTGACTTAGATGCAAAGACAATAGAGCTTCGTAACGAAGAAGAAAAAACATTTGACCCGAATTTTTGGAATGATTCTAAAGCTGCAGAGCAAGTCATGAAATCCATCAGAGAAAAGAAAAAATGGATAGAAGACTATGATAATGCTAAAACTTATATTGAAGATTTAGAAGTTATATACGAGTTTTTTAAAGAAGAGGAAGCTAGCTTAGAAGATGTAGAATCTAGGTTTGAAAAAGCAGAAACTGCTATAGAAAATCTTGAATTTAAAAATATGCTTTCTGAAGAAGGTGATAGCCTTAGCGCTGTTTTACAAATAACAGCTGGTGCTGGAGGTACAGAAAGCTGCGATTGGGCAAGTATGCTTATGCGTATGTATTTAATGTACGCAGAAAAAAATGGTTTTAAAGTAAAAGAACTTAACTTTCAAGAAGGTGATGTTGCTGGTATAAAAACAGTGACTTTAGAAATTGAAGGCGACTTTGCTTTTGGATGGTTAAAAGGCGAAAACGGTGTCCATAGATTAGTAAGAATTTCGCCATTTGATAGTAACGCAAAACGACATACAAGTTTTGCTTCTGTTTATGTTTATCCTTTGGTTGATGATACAATTGAAATCGAAATTAATCCAGCAGATATTGAAATTACTACTGCTAGATCAAGTGGTGCCGGAGGACAAAATGTAAATAAAGTTGAAACTAAAGTACAATTAACACACAAACCTACTGGAATTCAAATTTCATGCTCAGAAACACGATCTCAACACGATAACCGTGCTCGTGCCCTACAAATGCTAAAATCTCAGCTTTATGAAATTGAACTTCAAAAACAAATGGCACAACGTGATGATATTGAAGCTGGTAAAATGAAAATTGAATGGGGAAGCCAAATACGTAACTACGTTATGCATCCATATAAGTTAGTTAAAGACGTACGTTCTGGTCACGAAACTGGTAATGTAGATGCTGTAATGGATGGTCATATAGAACCATTTTTAAAGTCTTATTTAATGATGATGGGGCAACAAACCGAAGACAATAATAATCTTTAAAAAATTAATATGATTAAAATATATCACAACCCAAGATGTAGAAAATCTAGAGAAGGATTACAAATTCTTGAAGAATCAGGTAAAGATTTTGAAATTGTTAAATATTTAGAAAATACGCCTACAAAAGAAGAACTTTCTGACATCATAGAACTACTAGGTATTAAACCAATTGACCTAGTTAGAAAAAATGAATCTATTTGGAAAGAAAACTACAAAAACAAACAATTATCTGATAATGAAATAATTAAAATAATTATTGAAAATCCTAAGTTAATAGAACGACCAATTGTTGTAAATAAAAATAAAGCTATTGTTGGAAGACCACCTGAAAATATTAAAAAAATTATTTAAATTGTATCGCTATTAATCATTAATATTTAAAACCATAAATAATTATAGAGTAATAAAATTTCCCCTTAAACAATAATGATAGTAATATATCACAATCCAGACTCTCCAAACTCAAATAAGTGTTTAGAAATTTTAGAGACAAGTAAACATGATCAAGAAGCTATCAAATATCAGGATAAACCTTTAGATAAAATAAAACTTCAAAAAATAATAAAGCTTCTTAAAATTAATCCAGAAGAACTAATTAGGAAAGAAAGTAAAGTCTGGAAAGAAAATTTTGATCACTTGCATCAAGATGATCATAAGTTTAATAACGAAGAGCTTTTGGATCTAATGGTTGAGTATCAAGAAATTATTGAAAGACCAATAATTATTAACGGAGAAAAAGCCGTAATAGGTAAACCAGCAAAACGTATTTTTGATATAATTCCAGACTAATTAACGTACGTTAACACTATTCATTTTTATTTAACAAAGCTTTAACCAAGTCAGGTTAAACCTGTAAGTATTTTTGGCGTCTTAGAACAAAAACCTAATTATGACTAAAAAAATACTAACCAGTTTTATTCTTTTATTTACAACGCTAATTTTTGCTCAGAACGAAAAAGAAATTACAGTAAAAGGTAAAATTGTAGACGCTAGCACTCAAACACCATTAGAATACGCAACAATTGTATTTACTAGCACAACAGATGCAAGTGATGTTACCGGAGGAATAACAGATACCAAAGGTAATTACAACATTAAAGTTGCAGCAGGAACTTATAACATTTCATACGAATATATAGGCTTTAAAAAGCTAACAATCAATAACAAATCAATTACTAGCAATACAAACTTAGGTACCACTTCCCTAACTGTAGATGCCGAAACTTTAGATGAAATTGAAATCGTTGCCGAAAAAACTACTGTAGACATTAGACTTGATAAAAAAATCTACAATATTGGTAAAGATTTAACGACAGCTGGAGGAACTGTAAGTGATGCTTTAAATAATGTCCCTTCAGTTTCTGTAGATATAGAAGGTGGTATTAGTTTAAGAGGTAACGAAAATGTTAGAATTTTAATTAACGGTAAACCATCTGCACTTGCTGGTTTTGGAGACAGCAATGTGTTAAGTCAGCTTCCTGCAGAAGCAATAGAGCGTGTAGAGGTTATTACATCGCCTTCTGCTAGATATGATGCCGAAGGTACTGCTGGTATTTTAAACATTATACTACGTCAAAAGGAAACTTTAGGGTTTAATGGATCTATTAATTTAAATGCTGGTAACCCAGATTTAGTTGGTATTGCAACAACATTAAACTACAGAACAGAAAAATTCAACCTATTTTCAAACATAGGTTTTAGATATTTTGATGCACCAAGAACAAGTGATAGTGACACCTATTATTTTGATTATTTAGATGAAGACGGTATTTTACAAACACCAGAATATAGACAAATTATAGAAGACCAAGATGTTACTAGACTTAATCGTAATTATAACGGTAACATTGGTATGGAATACTTCTTATCTGATAAAACATCTTTAACAGGAAGTTTTTTCTATAGATATGGTGAAGATGCAGATTTATCTACAAATATTTCAGAACGTTATAATGGTGGTTTAGTAGAACAAACTACAAGATACGAGCGTCAAAATGAAGAAGATAATAGCTACCAATTCGCATTAAATTATATCACTAAATTTGATGATAACGGACACCAATTAACTGCAGATTTTCAATATGTAATTGATAAAGAAGAGCAATTTACATTTTTAGATGAAAATTATGATTTTACCGAAGATGCTAATCCAGAACCATTTCAAAGAGAACAAATTTATCAAACAGAAGATCAAAAAGAATATTTAGTACAAGCAGATTATGTATTACCAATTGGTGAGGATTCTAGATTTGAAGCTGGTTACCGTGGTAGTTTTCAAAATGAAGTAACAGATTATCTTTTAGAACAAGAAGACATTACAGATGGATCTTTATTTGTAAACGATACTATTACAAACGTTTTTGATTATTCAGAAAACGTAAATGCACTTTACACACAATACGGAACCAAATTAGGTAAATTCTCTTTTTTATTAGGTCTTAGATTAGAGCATACACAATTAAAAGGAAAAATTGACTCAAGATTATCTGATCAAGAATTAAACGATGCTTTTGGTTTCCCGATTGATACAGATTTTGATAAAAACTATTTAGGTTTATTCCCAACAGTAAACTTAATTTATAATCTTGCAAACGAAGATCAGAAAGAAGAAAGCATAACACTAGGTTACAACAGACGTATTAACAGACCACGTGGTTGGTTTATTAATCCTTTTCCTACCAGATCAAGTAGAACAAGAGTGTTTCAAGGTAACCCAAACCTAGATCCAGCATTTTCTAGCACTTTTGATTTAGGATATTTAAAACGTTGGGATAAATTAACATTAACTACATCTGTGTACTACCAACACGAAACAGATTCTTTTGAGCGTGTACAAGAAAACACCGGTAGCGTAACAACAGATGGTATTAATATTATTAGAACAATTCCTGTTAACTTATCTACAAACAAACGTACTGGAGCCGAACTTGGTGTGTTATACAACCCAGAAAAATGGTTACGTTTAAACTCTAGTATTAACTTTTTTCAATTTAATACAGAAGGAGAATTTAACGGTGTAGATTACAGCGCAAAAAACACAAGTTGGTTTGCTAGATTTAGTAGTAAAGTAACTTTACCTGCAAAGATAGATTGGCAAACAAATGCATTTTATAGAGGTGCAAGATCTGATGCACAATCTGATACAGACGGAATTTTCTCTATGGATTTAGCATTTAGTAAAGAGATTTTTAAAGATAAAGCTACACTATCTTTAAATGTTAGAGATGTATTTAACTCAAGAAAAAGAAACTCTGTTACAACAACAGCTACAGAACGTGTAACTTCAGAATTTCAATGGAGACAACGTCAAATTACATTATCTATGATCTATAGATTTAATCAGAAAAAAGATCGTAATAGAGGTAGCAGAAATAATGACTATAATGGTGATGAAGAATTTGAAGGATAGTTAGCAGTTAGCAGTTAGCAGTTAGCAAACTATAAAAAAGGGTTTATTAAATTGTAATAAACCCTTTTTTTATATCCTAAAATATCAATCAACTGTCATTACGAAGAATTGAGGAATCTCATAATCTTAAATAAATAGATCCTTTGCTTTCATTTCGACTGCGCTCAATGTGACAACTCTGAATGACAAAACCACTTAATAAACCGCATAAAAAAAGGGAAATTCTAAAATAGTTTTAGAATTTCCCTTTTTAAATATGTTTAATAAAAGCTTAAGCCTGTTGTCTTTTTGCTTTTTTCTCTTCTTTAATTTCTTTTAAACGCTCTATTAAGCTTCCTCCAATCCAATAAGGAACTACAAATGTGATTAAAAAAATCATTAACCAAAAGCCTATGGTTAAGATAGTTAAAAATGCTAAAAAGCCTAAATATTGGTCAAATTCGAACATGATTACGTCTAATTACTTGTTTATTGTTACCGCAAAGATACTTATTACCTTTTTTTTAAACAACACTATCCTAAAAATTATTAACAGAGTTGTTAAGAATGTTGATTAATTCTCAGAAAGTTTGAGCATTATACCATTATGAGGTTGTCCCTTATGCTCTAAAAATATAGACGAAATATTACTTAAGTCTCTTATTACGAATTCTCCCACAATATCTTTATTAAAACTATTAATATCTAATGGTGTAATTTCAATTGTAAATTTTCGTTTAAACTTCCATTTATAAATTTCTTTTTTAGTTTCAGAATAAACAACTTGTAAATAAAAATCTTCTCTAAAATTAAATCTAACCTTATCTGCATACTTTGTTAAAGTTACTATCATTTTATCTGAAGAACTATCAACAGTTTCAAAATCTACTAATTCCCATTGTTTTAATAATATACTTACATTAGGATTGTCTTTTTTTTGAGCAAAACTAATGGTGGAGCAAAACAAAAAGATAAAGAAGATTGACCTATTTAAATTCATGATATTAAAATAAATTATTATTAAACCACAATTTCGACAAATTATTCAACATCTCAAATACAAACCCTAAAAAGTATTTATTTCTTATTAACATTCACTTAATTAAGACCTCAATTTTTTATAAATTTGTAGTCTTATTTTTATAATCAACTATACCATGGAATACAGAATAGAAAAAGATACAATGGGCGAGGTTAAAGTGCCAGCAGACAAACTTTGGGGCGCACAAACAGAACGCTCTCGTAACAATTTTAAAATTGGTGCGCCAGCATCTATGCCTTTAGAAATTGTTTACGGTTTTGCTTACCTTAAAAAAGCTGCTGCTTACACTAACTGCGAGCTTGGCGTGTTACCGGTAGAAAAACGCGACCTTATTGCTAAGGTTTGTGACGAGATTTTAGCAGGTAAACATGATGATCAGTTTCCGTTAGTGATTTGGCAAACTGGTTCTGGTACACAATCTAACATGAATGTTAACGAGGTTATCGCTAACCGTGCACATCAATTAGCTGGTAAAACTATTGGTGAAGGCGATAAAACTATTCAACCAAATGATGATGTTAACAAATCGCAATCGTCTAACGATACATTCCCAACAGGAATGCACATTGCAGCATATACAAAAATTGTAAAAACAACCATACCTGGTGTTAAACAATTACGTAATACTTTAAAAAAGAAATCTGAAGAGTTTAAAAACGTTGTAAAAATTGGTCGTACACACTTAATGGATGCAACTCCATTAACGTTAGGACAAGAGTTTTCTGGTTACGTATCTCAGTTAGATCACGGTTTAAAAGCGTTAGAAAACACGTTAGACCACTTAAAAGAATTAGCGTTAGGTGGTACAGCTGTTGGTACAGGTCTTAACACACCAAAAGGTTACGATAAACGTGTAGCAGAATATATTGCTGAATTTACAGGTTTACCATTTATCACAGCACCAAATAAGTTTGAAGCGTTAGCTGCACATGATGCAATTGTAGAAAGTCATGGCGCTTTAAAGCAAATTGCTGTGTCTTTAAATAAAATTGCTAATGATATACGTATGATGGCGTCTGGACCAAGATCTGGAATTGGAGAGATTATTATTCCTGCTAACGAGCCTGGAAGTTCTATCATGCCAGGTAAAGTAAACCCAACACAATGCGAAGCTTTAACTATGGTTTGTGCGCAAGTTATGGGTAACGATGTGGCGATAACTGTTGGTGGTACACAAGGACATTACGAGCTTAACGTGTTTAAACCAGTTATGGCGGCTAATATTTTAGAGTCTGCACAATTAATTGGAGATGCTTGTGTAAGTTTTGATATAAATTGTGCATCTGGTATAGAGCCAAACCACGCAGTGATTAAAGAATTATTAAACAATTCTTTAATGTTAGTGACTGCTTTAAATACAAAAATAGGTTACTACAAAGCTGCCGAAATTGCTAACACAGCACACAAAAACGGTACTACTTTAAAAGAAGAAGCAATTAATTTAGGTTATGTAAGCGCAGAAGATTATGACGAATGGGTAAAACCAGAAGACATGGTTGGAAGTCTTAAATAATAACTTTATATACTTTAAAAAAGGAAACCGTTAAAAATTAACTTTTTAACGGTTTTTTTGTGTGTGAGTTAGTTATTAATATGTGTGTAGTATTATAACAATACAATAATACCTAAAACATCAAGTTTATGCATTAACATATGTTAATGATTTAACTTATTTCTTATTCTGCTTAATTGCACAGGTGTAATACTTAAATAAGTTGCTATTTGATATTGAGGTATTAAATTATCAATATTTGGTATTTGTTTTCTTAAACTCAAATATCGCTCTGTAGCATTCATACTTAAAAGCTCTTTATGTCTTACATCGTTTTGACATATTAAATTTTCTAAATAACTAAAATGAAACTTTAATATATCAGGATGTTGTTCTCTTAAATTAATGTATTCGTTATAATTTGTAACTATTACAGTACATTTTGTTAAAGTTGCATAATAACAATCTGCCGGTATTTGTTTGATTATAGCATTAAAAGAAGTGAAAATATCTAAAGGTTTATAAATTGCTTTTGTAAATTCTTTACCTTTTTCATTTACAAAATAAGATCTACAATACCCATCAATAATAACATAAACGCTGTTAGGTATATCTCCAACATTTTCTAAAATGGTTCCGGCTTTAAGCTCTTTAACTTCTGTTATTTCTTTTAAAAGGTGCAAAGACTCATAAGAAATATCATAAAACTCACTTACATTATCTTTAAATGCTTGTATTAAGTCTGGTGTTATCATTTAATATTTTAAGGGATGTTTGATTAAATTAGTTAATCTTGACATAGTACAAAAAAGTTTTTGAAAAATTTGACTTAGATTTAAATATTCGACAAACTGCATTATTCTTGAAAAGAACGAATATTTCAATTATAAATTTTTATTAAAATATCTATCTTTGAATTTCATCTAAAAACAACCATATGTCCATATTAATTACCAATATAAAATCATTACTTCAAGTTAGAGAAAATTGTCCATCGTTTATTGCAGGTAAAGACATGAAAACGCTTCCTACAATAGAAGATGCATATCTCTTAATAGAAAATGATACCATTATAAGTTATGGACCAATGGAAGATGCTGCTTCCATAGAAGCAGAAACCACTATTGATGCAACTGGTAAATTTGTATTACCAACTTGGTGCGATTCTCATACACACATTGTTTACGCTGGTAATCGTGAATTAGAATTTGTAGACCGTATTAACGGATTAACTTATGAAGAAATTGCTAATCGTGGTGGCGGTATTTTAAATAGTGCTAAAACACTTCAAAACACTTCTGAAGAAGAACTTTACAATCAATCAATAGAACGTGTTAAAACCGTTATGAGGTTAGGTACAGGCGCATTAGAAATTAAATCTGGTTACGGATTAACACCTGAAGCTGAACTTAAAATGCTTCGTGTAATTAAACGCATAAAAAAAGAATTTCCTGTAAAAGTAAGAGCTACATTTTTAGGAGCACATGCACTGCCACAACATTATAAAAACAACAAACAAGGTTATTTAGATGAAATTATAAATGAAATGCTACCGCAAATTAATAAAGAGCAATTAGCAGACTACATTGATATTTTTTGCGAAAAAGGATATTTTGATTTAGATGATACTAAACAAATCATAGAAGCTGGTAAAAAACATCATATGCCCTCAAAAATACACGTAAATCAATTTAATGCATTTAGTGGCGTAGCGTTAGCTGTAGAAAACAATGCTTTAAGCGTAGATCATTTAGAAGAAATGAATGATGAAGACATTGAAGTTTTAAGAGGTAGTAATACTATGCCGGTTGCGTTACCGTCTTGCTCCTACTTTTTAAGTATTCCGTATACTCCTGCAAGAAAAATGATTGATGCAGGTTTACCTTTAGCTTTAGCTACAGATTATAATCCTGGATCGACACCAAGTGGTAATATGAATTTTGTTGTAAGTACAGCTTGCATAAAAATGAAAATGACACCAGAAGAAGCTATTAATGCAGCAACCATTAATGGTGCTTACGCTATGGGTATAGAGAAACAATACGGAAGTATCACCAGAGGTAAAAAAGCAAATGTAATAATCACTAAACAAATACCTAGCTACTATTATTTACCGTATTCTTTTGGAGAAAATAATATAGAAACTGTAATTATTAACGGTCAAGTTATTGCATAAAAAAAAGCCCAAAATTAATATGGGCTTTTTAGTGGAATAATTAACAATATCTACATTGTTACTGAATATTATTTAAGGGTAAATTCAGAGCTAGATACCAATTCGTTTCCGTTAAATACGTTTACTTGATAGCGACCATCTTCAAAATCGTCGTCTGTATTATTACTTACAAACTCACATATATCTAAGTTTCCATTTTCGTAATTAAACTTACTAATAACACTATAATTTAAAGTTTGCTCTCCAAAGGTTACTTGTTGGTTTGCTCCTAAAATATTGTTTTTTGGATCAATAACTTGCACGTATAACTCTTTATCTCCAGATTGTACCAACTTGTTTTTAGCAACAGTATAGCATACTCTAATTTTGTCTACACGTCTAGCTCTTTCCATAGGCACTAACTTACCATTATTACGCACTAAAACACCATATCCTTTAAGGTTTACTGTATTTAAGACAGCTGCATTTTCCATAACTTCAGCTAATGCTGTATTTTGTATCATTAAAGAGTCATTAAACATTGCTCTTTCTTCAAGTTGCACTTTTGTACTATCTAAAGTTGTTGCTAGCTGCATGTTCTCTACTTTTAAACGGTCATTTTCTGTTAATAGAACATCCATTTCTTCTTGTAATGCAAGATACTTTTGTTTATACCTCCATAAACTTTTTACGTTAGTTTCTGCAGTTTGTAAAGAATCTATAAGACCTTGTATTCTTTCTCTTGCATCTACTAAATTTTGATTAGTCACTTCGTTTTCGCTTAATGCTAAGTCGTACTTAGACTTCATTGCATTTAAGTTGGCTAATACATCATTTTTTTCTGTTTTTAATTGCTGCTCTGTTTCTTGTTTTTCGCTATATAAAGATCCAGTATAAACAGCTGTACCAATAAATAACACTAAAGCTATACCTAATGCTACTTTTAATCCTGTGCTTGCAGTGTTGTTTGCCATAATATTTAATTTTTTTAAGGGTGAAACGTTAATTCTTTTTTTTGGATAAACTTTGATTTAAAAACCTTAATTTTATTCTACAAAACTTATAAAAAGCAAATGGAAAAACTAATTTTATTAGAAAAATTAGAAGTAAACAATTTACTTAATACTCGTGATGGAGAAATAAAATTTGGTGAACAAATCAAGTTATTATCCAACGTTTCTAATATATACGACGCAATTAAATCTTTAGACGTTGACTACGTTATTTTTGGTTTACCAGAAGATGTTGGTGTATTTGCAAACCTAGGAAATACTGGCACTTACAACGCTTGGAATGCCACAATTAAAGTTTTGTTAAATATACAAAGTAACCCTTTTACAGCAGCTAATAGAGTTTTGATATTAGGACATTTAGATTTTACTGAAGAGTTAGAACAACTATCAAAACTTAAGCAAAACGATAAAAAACATTTACAAAGTGCAAGAAAATTGGTTACCGAAATTGATAAACACGTTACAGACTTAGTTTGTACAATTATTAGCGCTGGTAAAACACCTATTGCTATTGGTGGTGGACACAATAATGCTTACGGAATGATTAAAGGTACATCTTTAGGCTTAAAAAAACCGATTAATACAATTAATTTTGATGCTCATACCGATTTTAGAAACTTAGAAGGAAGACATAGCGGAAATGGTTTTAGCTACGCATACAACGAAGGTTTTTTAAAAAAGTATTTTATTTTTGGTTTACATGAAAACTACACCTCTACTCCAATTTTCGAGAATTTAGACACTGATAAAAAGCTAGACTACATAACCTATGAAGACATAGAAGTAAGACAAAAAACATCATTTAAAAACGCTTTAAAACGAGGTAAAGATCATATTTGTAAAAATGAATTTGGTATCGAAATAGATTGCGATGCTATTATAAATATACCAAGTAGTGCAAAAACACCAAGTGGATTTAGCGTTAAAAAAACAAGACAATTTTTACATTATTTTGCAAAACGAAAACATGTAAAATATTTGCATATTTGCGAAGCTGCACCAACAAAAAAGACAGCCAATCAAGTAGGTAAATTAATTACTTATTTAATAACCGATTTTATTAAAGCAAAAAACACCAAAAATGAATAAACTAAAAATTGAATATATACGATTAGCTCTAGCTTTTTTAGTTTTTGTTTATATAGTCACTCATCTATTTTTATACATAAATCGTATTGATTCACAATGGTTTCAAGCGTTAGCAGAATTATTTACTATACCTAGTTTAGTTTTAATTATCGCAATACCTATTTGGATGATTATTGATTTGGTAAAAAAAAATATTGCAGATAAATCAATTCTTAATTTAACCTTTTTCATTTCGTTTATAAGTTTACTACTTTTTGGATTTGCCTTTATATATATAAATTAATGACTGAAACAATTAATATCATACCATTTAATAAACTTTACAGTAAAGATTTTTATAAACTAAATAAAGAATGGTTAGAAACCTATTTTTACGTAGAACCTTTAGATGAAGACGTTTTAAGCCAACCTGAAAAGTATATTATTAACAAAGGTGGTTATATCTTTTTTGCAAAATTAAACGATACTATAGTTGGTACCTATGCATTTATGCCATTAAAAGATAAAGAAGGTTTTGAACTTACAAAAATGGCTGTTTTACCAGAAATGCGAGGTCAAAAAATTGGACAAAAAATATTAAACCATGCTATAAATTTTGCTAAAGAAAATAAGTTTAAAAACTTATTGCTTTATTCTAACAGATCTTTAGAAAATGCCATTTATTTGTATAAAAAAATTGGATTTAAAGAAGTTAAGCTAGAACCAAATACACCTTACAAAAGAGCAGATATTAAAATGGAATTTAATATGAATTAATTTCATTTAAAAACTTATCTAAATAACTGCAATAATCATTGTTATTAACGCATAATACAGTTAAGGTTTCAATAATTAATGTTTGCGTTTGTAAATGTTTAGGATTGATTTTATATGCTAATTTAAACTCTGAAAAAGCACCTTTATAATCTTTAGAATACAGTCGATTTATACCTGATTCTAATAAAAAATTAAACGCAATTTTATCTTCTTTTTTTTCTAACTTTTGCTTAGCTGTAGTTATAGTTTTTGAATGTTTTAAAAACTGATTTACCATAGAAAATGAAATTGGTGTAACAATCAATAAGATTATTAATGCAATTAAAGCAACTTTTTTAGATGAAGATTTAGAATGCTGAAGCTTAAATTTTCTTTTATAGACTGGAACAGCTGTAAAAGACGGTTTTCTTTCAACAGAAAAAGGTTTACGAGGTTTCATATTATAAACCCAACTTAACATACCAAATCCCATGTATCCCATAATCTGCTTTACTTATAAGTCTGAAAATCAAAATAATTGTTACAAAAAAAGCACTCTACTTTTAGAGTGCTTTTTCAATTAAAACTAACAAATTAATTAAGCAACAACGCTTATAGTATTTTCCTCTTTTTTAACCTGTTTTTTAGTTTCAAATTGATTAGAAGTATTTTTTGCGCCACCAGCTTTTAAAGCATTATCTCCTGCAAAAAAAGTTTTATGATCGTCTCCTAAATCAGATCCAGCCATACGTTGGTGTTTTACACAAGCTACACCTTTGCGTATTTCCTGTCTTTGCACGTCTTTAACGTAAGCTAACATACCATCTTTACCAAAATATCCTTTTGTTAAATCATTCATGTGTAACGCTGTAGTGTGATAAGTAGGTAATGTTATTAAATGATGAAAAACACCAGCTTCTCGTGCTGCATCCATCTGAAATGTTTTAATTTTTTGATCTGCTCTAAACGATAATTCGGTATTATCATATTCTGCATCCATTAAATTATTACGGTCGTAAGCAGTCATGTTTTCACCTTCAGATAACATTTCTTCATACACTTGATTTCTAAAGTTTAAAGTCCAATTAAACGATGGTGAATTATTGTAAACTAATTTAGCATTAGGCACAACATCTTTTACACGATTTACCATATGTGCTATTTGCTTTACGTTTGGTGTTGGCGTTTCTATCCATAAAAGATCTGCACCATTTTGTAAGCTAGTAATACAATCTAGCACTACTCTATCTATATTAGAGCCTTCTTTAAATTTATACAATCCGTTGGCTAATCGTAAAGGTTTTACTAATTGCCCATTTCGTTTTAATAACACTTCATTTTCGGTTACGTCTTCAATATTAACTGGATTTGCATCTACAAACTCTAAATATTTAGACGCTAAATCGCCTTTTGTTTTACTTACCGGAAGCTTTTGTGTTAATCCTGCACCTTCAGAATCTGTTCTTGCTACAATAATTCCATCATCAACTCCAAGTTCTAAAAATGCATATCTAACCGCATTTAATTTTGCAATAAAATCCTCATGTGGCACAGTTACTTTACCATCTTGATGACCGCATTGTTTGGCATCAGACACTTGATTTTCAATTTGTATCGCACATGCACCAGCTTGAATCATTTTTTTTGCTAATAAATACGTTGCTTCTTCATTTCCAAAACCAGCATCTATATCTGCTATTATTGGTACGATATGTGTTTGAAAATTATCAATTTGATCTTGTACATCTTCGCCTAATTCTAAACGTCTAAATAAATCGTTTAATTCAATTGCATCTGCTTGACGTAAAAAATCATAAATCTCTGCAATTAAAGCAGGAACTGCTGTTTTTTCGTGCATAGATTGATCTGGTAATGGCCCAAATTCTGAACGTAACGCAGCTACCATCCAACCCGATAAGTATAAGTATCTTTTATTTGTTGTATTGTGGTGTTTTTTTACAGCAATCATTTTTTGCTGTGCCACAAAACCATGCCAACAACCTAAAGATTGTGTATAATTTGAAGCATCTGCATCATAATCTGCCATATCTTTTCGCATAATAGCTGCAGTATATTTTGCTATGTCTAAACCTGTTTTAAACTGGTTTTGAAACCTCATTCTTGCGCCATTTTGAGCCGAAATTGCTTCCCAAGTTGTACCAAATTTTGCTTTTAAATCTTGTATTGTTTGTAAAGCAGAATTGTAATTAGTATCAAATAAATTTTTCATAATTTTGTAATAGTTATTTATTATTAATAATTGGATCCTGTTGATTGTTGCCGCAATCGCAGGATCATTTTTTTATAAGTATTTATAAGCTGGTAATGTTAAAAACTCTTCAAATTCGGTAGCAGTTACCAAAGATTTAAATAACGAAATCGCTAATTCAAATTTTGTGTTTTTAATAGCATCGTCTCCTATTTCTGTGATCAATTTTTCAACTTCATCATCAAAAATATCAGTAAATAATTGATTGTTAAATACACGTCCATCTTCAAGAGTTACTTCATTTTTTAACCATTGCCAAACTTGAGTTCTCGAGATTTCTGCTGTAGCTGCATCTTCCATTAAATTATACAGTGCAACTGCGCCAAAACCACGTAGCCAAGCTTCGATATAAAGAATACCGACGTTTATGTTTTTTCTAATTCCTGCTTCGCTAACAGTTCCTTTTGGGATTTCTACTAAATCTTCTTCAGTTATAGTAATATCATCTCTTGTTACGTGAAGTTGATTTGGCGTTTTCATGTGTTTATCAAATTCATTCATTGCTACTTCTACCAATGCTGGATGCGCTACCCAAGTCCCATCGTGACCATTTTTTACTTCGCGTTCTTTGTCTTTTCTTACTTTTTCTAACGCTGCTTTATTAGCTGTTTCGTTATTTTTTATAGGAATTTGTGCCGCCATTCCGCCAATTGCTAAAATGCCTCTTTTATGACATCTTTGGATTACTAATTTTGAATAGGCGTCCATAAATGGCGACGTCATTGTTACTTGATCGCGATTTGGTACAACAAAATTTGGGTGATTTCTAAACTTTTTAATATATGAAAAGATGTAATCCCAACGTCCGCAATTAAGTCCGACAATATGATCTTTTAACTCGTAAATAATTTCATCTAATTGAAAACTAGCCGTAATAGTTTCGACTAAAACCGTTGCTTTAAATGTGCCAACAGGAACATTTAAATAGTTTTCGGCAAAGGTAAATACCTCATTCCACCAACGTGCTTCTAAATAATGTTCTAATTTTGGCAAATAAAAATAAGGCGCAGTACCATGTTCTAGCATTGTTTTGGTGTTATGAAACACATACAAACCAAAATCTACTAAACTTCCAGACGCTTCTTGATCATTAAATAAAAGATGTCTTTCGTTCAAATGCAATCCTCTCGGACGCACTAGTAATACTGCTGTTTTATCGTTTAATTTATAAGTTTTATTACGTTTACTATCGTGTAAAATAATAGTCTTATTATTAGCATCTAATAAGTTTTGCTGACCTTCGATTGAGTTTTTCCAACTTGGCGCGTTACTATCTTCTAAATCTGCCATAAAGGTTTTTGCGCCAGAGTTTAATGCATTAATAATCATCTTTCTATCTACTGGACCAGTAATTTCTACACGTCTATCTTTTAGATCTTCTGGAATTGCATTTGCTGTCCAATCTGCTTCTCGAATGGCTTTTGTCTCTCTAGGGAATTCTGGAAATTTACCTTGGTCAAACACCTTTTGTTGTTCTACACGTCTGGACAATAATTGTAATCTATTAGAATTAAACTTTTCGTGTAAAGCAGAAAGAAACTCTAAAGCTTCATCGGTTAAAATTTCTGGGTAATACTGTTTTACCGCTTTAGAAAATTGTACTGTTGGTAATTTTAATGTGCTGTATTCCATGACGTTTTGTATTTATAAAGCAATATTAAAACAAACTTTTTAAAAAAACAAGCGAACGTTCGCTGTTTTTATTTATTCGCTAAAAAATAATATTCGCAAAATTGATTATATTTGCTATTATGGAAGAAGATTATATTAAGTTAATTTTTGGCTTAAAGCTAAAGCAGATAAGAACTGACAGGAATTTATCACTATTTGGATTATCTAAATTATCTGGGTTATCAAAATCGTATTTAAACGAAATTGAAAAAGGAAAAAAATACCCTAAACCTGATAAAATTGCAATATTATCTGAAAAATTAGATGTCCCTTACGATCAATTTGTATCCTTAAAATTGGATAAAAATTTGGCGCCAATTGGTGATATCTTAAAGTCGAAGATTTTAAAGGAAATTCCGTTAGAATTATTTGGTATAAAAGAAAGCGACTTGATAGATATTGTTGCAAATGCACCAGATAAAGTCAATGCATTTATTAGTACTATTATAGAAATAGCACAACATTACAGCTTTAGTAAAGAAAGTTTTTATTTGGCGTCTGTACGTTCTTTTCAAGAAGCAAATAATAACTATTTTGAAGCTTTAGAGCAAAGCGTAATTAAGTTTGCAGAAGCTTATCAATTAGATTTAAAAGCTAATATTTCATCTTTAGAATTAGAAGAAATTTTAGTTGAAGAATATGGCTACACTATTAATAATAAAGAATTAGAAAATTATAAAGAATTAGATAATTTAAGATCTATTTTTATACCTAAAACAAAAACGTTGTTAGTGGCTAATCATATAGATGAAGCCCAACGTACGTTTATTTATGCTAAAGAAATTGCGTATAATTATTTGAATTATAAAGAACGATTATATACATTTTCCTGGATTAAATTCGAGAATTTTGATCAAGTATTAAATAACTTTTACGCATCTTATTTTGCTGGTTCGTTAATTTTACCACAAGAATTACTTACTAATCAAGTCGAAAAACTATTTAAGAAAAAAACCTTTGACGAAAAGCAATTTGTGCAAATTGCACAATCGTTTAACGCTTCTCCAGAATCTTTTTATCAGCGTTTAACCAATATTTTACCTAAAGATTTTAATATTCAGAATTTATTTTTCTTACGTTTTATACATAAAAAAAATAGTCCAAACTTTTACTTAACCAAAGAGCTCCATTTATCACATCAACATTCGCCTCATGCTAACGAAACTAACGAGCATTATTGCAGACGTTGGATGTCTTTAAAGGTGTTAAAAGACATTGTAAATACAAACGACAAACATGTGTTTAATTTACAAATCTCTAATTATCCAGATAGTAACCAATCGTATTTAGTATTGTCTTCTGCAACAAAAGATCCGTTTAAAACCGACCAATATAGAAGCGTTAGTATAGGATTATTAATTAACCAACAATTAAAAAGAAAGCTTAACTTTTTAGAGGACAAAAAAATTGAAACCTTTAATGTTGGTGTTACTTGCGAGCGTTGTGCGATCAAAGATTGTAAAGAGCGAATGGTACCAGCTAAAATCTTAGAAAAAGAACAAAAAAACCTAAAAATTGAAACCGTTGTAAACGATATTTTTAAACAATTTAGTTAGTTTTCTAAAGCTTTTAATGAGTCTAGTTCGCGTTGTAAACGTTCTACTTCACTTTGTTTTCTGGCATTTTTAATTGAATCAATTTGTGCTTTTAATTCTTCAACAGTTAAATCTTTGTTTGTAGAATTAGTTAATGTGGAGTCTATTTCAATTACTTTGTCTTCCATCCCACTTATAGCATCTAACATAGTATTATCTTCTTGAAAAAAGTTACCAATACCTTCACTAGCACGCCAAGCTTCATTTAACTGATCATAAACTATTTTATTCCATTGACTAGGATGTTTTGCATCAATCCAAACTACATCACGATATTCGCTATCAATTAATGCTAAATCTGGTGTTGCAGAGCCATCAAACTGCGCATTATCCTTTTTAATTGAAGAAATAGTACCTAGAAAAAACATACGTTTTTTACCAGCTATTTCTTTTATATAAGGTCTAAATTCTACTGGTTTATTTACAGACCAATCGTATTCTTTTCTAGATTCTATCACTTTTAAAGGCATTGCAGAAACACCTGCATAACCTTGTTTTTTACTAGCATGATCGTAGTAAAATAGCTTTTCTGTGCCATCTGCAGGCACAAAAACACTGTAAGTTAAACTGGTACGCTCATCGCCTACTGGTTCTAAACCAAACCAATGATATAAACCACTATATGCATCTTTATTAGCTTCTGAAAAATCAAAATCGGTAACAAAAGGTTGCTGATTTTGATCATCTGGTAAAACAGGAATTTTTACAGCAGTTTCCATATTCCATGGTAATGGATCACTAAATCCGCCTAGAAACTTTAAAGATTCTGCTTGTAAACGTGACACTTTTTCTGCCAAGGTATTTTGACGTGTTAAAAATGGATAGTTTCTCATTTGGTCTGGAGCTATAAATGTCCCTTTACCAATAACCATTCGTTCTAAATAATCATTAAAATCATGTTCTCCATTTTCAATAATCATAACGCCACCAAAGGTTGGATACGGAAAGAAAAAACCTTTCCATTTAATTAAACTAACAACTTCAACCCAATCACCTTTATCATTTTTCATATAATAGGTGTCGCTTGGCTCGTAATTGAATAACATCCAAGGATTAAAGCGTTGTACCACTGCGTTGTATGTGTTACGGCTAAATTTTAAAGATTCTCCTATTGAAAAAGTAACAGGAATTCGGTTTTCATTAGAAAAACGAGGAAATGGAGTTGTGCTTGGTACTGCAAACACTTCTTCTGTATTATCGCTTATTCCTTGCCATACGTACTTTTCGGTTGGCTGAATTGCCATAGTCCATTTATTTTCGCCATCTACTCTAACTAAATGCGGTAAGGAAACATCTTTGGTTTCGCCAACACTTTCGTTAGCCATAGAAAAAATGTTACGTAATGGTTGTATACGTTCGTTTTGTGTAAGAGGCAACTCATTAATTTCAACTCTATTTAAATTATTAAAAACATTATACGTTTTCATATAATCATAAAGTTTTAAGTGCCAACCTAACACGTAAAGCAATCCAAAAAAAGCTACCAAAATACCTAGAATACCTAAGCGTGTTCCTGTTGATGGTGAGTTTCGGAATTTTTTTAACCCAAAAAATAAAACAATTGCACTTAATATTATTATGAAGATGTATTTTCTAAAAAATAATAATGCAGGTTGATAATCGTCTCTTAAAAAGAACAAAAGCCCAACTATTACCAAGGTTAATACAACGACGATTGCTTTTTGTTTTCCGCCTTTATTCCAATAATTTTTTATCATATTTTTAAATTCTGTTAAAGAAAAATATTAAGTTCTAATTACATTAAACCTTTGTCTTTAAGACGTTGACGTGCACTTTTTTCTTCTTTTTTAGGCTCTTCTTTTATTTCATTTTTAGCTTCTTCTACAACTTTAGCGTCTTTGGTTTTTAAGTCGTCTATAAACTCTTTTCCTTTGTTTATACTTTCGTTTAAAACGTCTTCAAAAGATTCACTTTTTTCACCAATAACATCGCTAGATTTAAGTATAAAATTAGCTAGATATGTACCAATTAATGTACCTACAATTGCAGACACAAACCATTGTACTAATGAAGCTGAAATTGGTAAAATAAATTGAACAACTACTATTGCTACTAAAAACAAAACTGTTATATAAACTAACCTAAGCAGAAAATTTTGTTGAAAAATGAATCCTTTTTTACTTTCAGATTTCATTTGTAATTCTTTAGAATACATTAGTTTATTAAAAAACCGATAGACTTTATTGCTTTTAGATTCTCTCCAATACAATAAAATTCCGAATAAAATTGAGGCTACAAATATTATGAGTTCTAGTGTCATTCCTTTTTATTTATTTGTAGTAAATTTATAGCAATAGTTACAGGTAAACAAGTATTTTTTTTGAGATATATTCTTTTAATTAGTTAATTAATTATATAAACCATAATTAATTTTTTTCGTATATATTTACAACTTTGTAACCCTTAACTAATTAACTAATGAAACTAAAACTTCTCTTTTTATTTCTTTTTTGTTTTAATATAATAATTGCTCAAGACAATAGTGGTCGTTTAAAAATTGGGGATGAATATAGTGTAGACATATCCTCAAACCCATATTACTCTAATAATCAAACAGGTATAGTTTTTCAGAAAGAATTTAGATCTACTGGTTCTGGCTATGTAAAAGTACATTTTAAGAATTTTGATTTAAACTCTGGAGATTATGTAAAGGTATATAGCCCAAAAACTTCTGAAGAATTTTTCTATTATAACCAAGGTAAATTAATTGGTAATGAAGACCAAATGATTGATACTTTTTGGTCTACAACTATATGGAGCGATCATATAATTGTTGAATTATACAGTCAAAACGGAAATAATAACCATTACGGATTTGATATTGATACTGTAGCCTATGGGTATAGTGTTGATAAAATAAGTAGTGCTTTTGAAATTTTGACACCTCAAGACACAGAAACTGTATGTAGTTTTGATGATAAAGAAGCTATTGTTTGCTACGATGGTACAGAAATGGGTAGAAAATCTGAAGCTGTATGTAGACTACTTATTGGTGGTAGTGGATTATGTACAGGTTGGTTATTAGGTTGTGACGGAAACTTAATGACCAATAACCATTGTATCGAAAACTCAACTGACGCATTAAATACAGAATTTTTATTTAATTATAAATATGCTGATTGTGCCGAAACAACTTTTGCTTTACAAGACCTAGTAGCTACATCTTCTACTTTTATTCAAACAGACGCAAACTTAGACTTTACGCTTGTTATGCTACCTGTTAACCCAACTTCTACTTATGGATACTTAAGCTTATCATCTACAATAGCACCTGTAGGAGAAAGAATTTATATACCTCAACATCCAGCAGGAAGAAGAAAAGAAATTGCTGTAAATACAGATGTTGGTGGCGATGCAAACGGATTTGCTGTGATTACAAATCAAGGAGATTTTCCTAATCGTGTAGAATATCAATGTGACACAGAAGGTGGTAGTTCTGGGTCTCCAGTAATACGCTATTCTGATCATTTAGTAGTTGCAATCCATAATACTGGTGGTTGCCCAAATGGTTCTTACGGAAGAAGTGATAATTTAATTGCTGCAATAGGTGCTAATATGCCTAACTGTGGAGTTGATGACCCTAACCCTGAAGCGCCTTACGTAACTTTTTCTAGTGCTACTTCTACTGTAAATGAAGCTACTGGTTGCGATTATCAAGATATAGATTTTAATTTAAGAATTGCTATGCCTGCATCTAACAATGCAGATGTTACGGTTAATATCATTAATGAAACGGCTACAAACCTTGAAGATTTTGAAGTTATAACACCTAATCCTATAACATTTTTAGCAGGAGATGATACTGACCAAACTTTTACTGTTAGAGTATATAATGATGCTTTTATTGAAGGTGATGAAACCTTTTCTTTAAACCTATCTTTAAATGCAAATGGTGGTGACGCTCAATTAGGTACTATAGATACAAAAACTTTTACTATAATTGACGATGATTATGAACCTTCAATAGGTAATAATGTAACTTTAGCTTCTGATGACTTTGAATCTGGATTAACTAATTGGACTGTTACAGGAAATGGTTTTCCTACTTTCTCAATAGGTGATGCTGCATCATCTTCATCTACCTCTTGGAGTACAGTTGGTAACTCAACTAACTTTGCTTATGTTAATGATGATGCTTGTAATTGTAACATGAACCAAGAACGCTTAATGTACACTACTCCATTTGATTTTTCTGCTTACAGTACAGCTAATTTAAATTTTGATATTATTTATACAGATAGTAATGATCAATATGCTTCAGATAGTTTTATACAAGCATCTACAGATAATGGTTTAACTTGGCAAAATGTAGGACCAGAACTTATTTCTTATTCTGAATGGACCAATGTAGATGTAGACCTTTCTGCTTATGCTGGACAATCTAACGTATTAATTTCTTTCTTATATAATGATTTAGGAAATTGGGCTTATGGTTTAGCTATTGATAATTTTACTGTAACTAGTCAAGGTAATGCAAACATACAAACTAGTGTTAATAACGGAACAACAAATGCAATTGTACCTTTAGCTAGTTCTGGATTAGTTTATGCTTACGACTCTAGTAATGGTAACATTATTGCTAGTTTAGAAAACAATGATAATTTTAATTACGACTGTGTAAATGTAAGTGTTTATAGAGATGGAACTGCCGGACAACCAATTAATGGTAGTACAGCTCCATTATTAGCAATGGATAAGCAATTTGAAGTTACTGCTACTCAAGCTACTCAATCTGGAAATAATACTATGACCTTTTATTTTACCGAAGCTGAAGTTGCTGGTTGGGAAACTGCTGTTGCTGGCACATATACAAGAAACGACTTAGTTATTAATAGAGAAAGTACTTCTGGCACTGTTGAAAACGTTATGGCTACTATTGGTAGTTATAATGGCGGAGTAACCTTAACCGGAGACTTTACTGGTATTGATGGTATATATAGCTTTGCTCCTGCTGCAGCATTATCTAATGAAGAGTTTGAGATTAAAAACTATAAAGTTTATCCAAATCCTGCATTAAACATTTTAAATATTTCGTCTAACACAAATATTGAAAAATTAACCATTTACGATATAAATGGAAGATTAATAAGTACAATATCTCTTGAAAATAATACGCTTAATTATCAAATAAATATTACTAATTTATCACAAGGAATGTACTTTTTAGAGATTAACTCTAACGGTTTAAAATCTTTAGAAAAGTTTATAAAAAAATAGATTAATAATCTTAATGAAACAAAAAAAACAGGTCTAAACGACCTGTTTTTTTTTATATATTTTTTAATATAGTTTCTACAACCCAATCTTGAAAAGATTCATCCCAAGTAGCATATTGTTTGTAAAATTCATCTTTATCATACCAGAACAAGAATAAAATATCTCTTGGTGAAATATTGATTAACAACTTCCATATTAAATCTTGTTGAGAAACATGTAATGACGAATGTGGTGTATGTAATGCATTAAAAATACCTATATCTACTAAATCGTGTATTTTGTATTGATTACTTACTTCAAGCTTTTCAAGATACAATTCTACACCCATAATCTTTTTTCTTGTATCAATATCCAATTTATTTAAATAACTTTTAAATAACACATTATCATTAAGTATTTGCTGTATTGGATGTTGTGTCTCTTTTAAAGACATTGCAAATTCCATTTTTTTAATACGTTGGTATCGATCTGTATTTAACGCAGCTTCTAAATCATATTCTACAATAATATGATCTCGCAATTTTTCCATTAACTCTGGTTGATTAATATGATAAATCAACACATCGTGTATGGTATCTTTTATAGCTTCTTTATACCATTTTAAATCTTCAAAAACCACGATTGGAGATATAAAATCTCTTAGTACATAAACACCACCAAAAGCTTTGGTGTAAAAAGATTCTGACTGATGCTGAAGACTGTGTAAAGTTAAATCTCTATGACGTAAGTCTCCATATGTTTTAGCAGATTCTAACAATTGCTCATGAATACTTTCATCTATAAAATTATTGCCTTTTTTAAAAATTTCAATAAGCTGCTCTTGTTCTTTTTGAGCTTTATTTAAATTATCTATTAGATGAAAGTTGATACTTACTTTATCATATTTTAAAACATCTAATGGCTCATAAAACGCATCTATATTTTGATCAAAGTCTAAGCAAATGGCACTATCGCGTGTAATATCATTTATTTTATCACCATGAATTCTAAATACTTGCTGCATCATTTCTTTATCAAAACTATGAAATGGAGAATACACTGGTTTACCCTTTTGTAAAGGCGAAATGATAATGGCATGCGGATTAGCTTCTCCGTTATTTAAGTACATCGTCGAGCCTTTTTCTTCGGCTATTTCTGGACTATAACCAACGCCATCAATAAAAAATGAAGTTAATTTTGTTGGCGTAAAACCAAGCTTAACTAAGCATTTATTATAACGCTCCACTAACTTTCCGCTAACGGGAATTAATTCACTTCTATATAAATTTGCTTGTTTTAGTTTTTGCATTAACTATATAATTTATCTAAGTATTTTGATTCTAATTCTTCCATTTTTGCATAACTTAAAATCCAGTTTTTATATGTGATAGGATTCAACTTTTTTAAAACAAGTAATTCTGTCATTAATTTAATCTCACTTATAAAACTTTTTTTATTCAATTTATTAAACTGATTTTCATTTAAGGAGAGCACTAAACAGTTCAATTGAAAAAAATATTTATGATTTTCAGCATCGTTAAATTTAACATATTCCTCTTTGCTAATTGTTCTATCTAGAGATAAAGGATCAAATAATACTCTAAAATTGAAATTAAGTTTTTTTTGAAATCTTTCCCATTCTGGCTCAATTATAATGTCATAATCATAAATATTTAAAAGATAATTATTTTTAATTTTTTGCTTATTGATTTTTATGGATTCTATAAATGATTCTTCTAATACACTTTTTATTTTTTTAGGACGAATTACTTCATATTTAACAAATTCTAATACACTAAAAAAAGTAAGAATTAGAAATAGATAAATTGTTAAAAAAATTACTTCTTTATTATTTGATTTTAATTCAAAAAGTAAATTAATTAAAAACAAAATCAATACTAACCCATGACTTAATAAAAAATATTCTTTATATATTTTTAGTACTTTTTCCAATATAAATCAAAATAGTTTTCACTTGTTATCAAACTGCTTTCTAGCTTCCATTTCAATATTTAATTGATTAACTCTACCTTCTACTTGACGTTTAAAATCGGTATCTGCAATAGTCGCAACATTATCTAAATAACGTACAACTTCTTGTCGTCTAATTTCAGAAAAGTCTAAACCTTTCATATTGGCTTTCATTAATTCTTGAAGCATCGCAAACTTGGTATCGTAATCTTTTTTGAAATATATCTCTGGATTTTCAAACCAGCTTTCTTCTAAATCAAAATCGGTTAAACGTAATGAAATTGCGCTTTGTATATTCCTAACATCTCTAGAAGAGAAAAACGGAAATATCTTTTGAATTTCTTTATACAACGTAGCATAAAACAAATGATCTGTTGTTTTATGTTGCTTTTCGGCAATATCATAAGCTTCTAAAACACGTTGTTCTGTTGGTTTGTTAGACACATTTAAAATTTCACCCATATTTTTCGCCAAACCTTGATCTTGTAAATAAGTATAATTTGTAGGATTTTGCATGTTTACAAAGTCTGGCATTGTCTTTTCAAACTTACGCCACCATAAATGATCTTGATCTAAAAAATCGTGTTCTGTACGTGCTCCGTCAATTTTAAAACGTCCTTGTACACGAGAGATTACGGCTTTATCCAACATTTCTGGTAAGTTAGTAAACAAACCAATAGAACTATTCCCATAATTAACTGCATAAGCACCTTCTGTATAACGTAAAAAGACACCAATAACTTCTTTTACACCAGCCGAAACACCTTGTGCTGTACGCTCTTGCAAGTTATTTTCGGCATCATCAATTGGTGCAAAAATTAATTTTGTTGGATCTTGTAAAGGTTTCATCCAGTCTACCATTTTTTCGGCAGATCCACCTTGAAATGTACTAATTAACGTATCTGGCATTGGATGAAACAAAAACGGAATATCTAAATTATCACAATGTTCTTTTAAACGTGTTGCTATAGCAGCGATAAGCATACTTTTTCCCGTACCAGGAATACCGTAACCCATAAAGACCGGCATGAATCCGCCTAATTCTTGAAACGGATTTTTCTGTGCTGCAAAATCGTAGCTTAGCATTCTTTCTGTTAAACGACGTGCAAAGTGTTTAGCATCTCTATTACCTACAATTTGCTCAAATTTAATTTTATTAAACTCTACACTTTTTGCAGTACCTTGAAACGTATTTTCCCAACCAGAAATAGCAAAATCACTGTTTTCTAACTTATATGTTCTATCTACAATCGTTTCGGTGTATTCTAAACTGCTTCGTCTTAAATTAATTTCGTCAATTACTGCTTCAAAAAATACCGCTGTAAAATCGGCTACATCCTTATCAGATTTGATTATATCTGGATGCGCTAAATATTTATCATAGTAAAATAATGTGCAAGAAATTCCTTTTAATGGTGATAGTAAAGACACTTCCGGAATACCTGCAAACTTCTGTTTCATCACACTTAAATCGTCTGACGCATAAGGTTTTATTTGATGAAGAATATAATAAGACGTTGCAAATAACATAAACGCTGTTGCGGTTTGCATTTTGCTTTCGTATTCGCGTTTTCCACTACTATCTAATGCTGATTTACGCTCGTTTAAACTTGATAAACCCGATGCATCATAATAGCTATCTTTTATCCACGTTCCTAAAGTAATACCTTCTTGAACGGCATATAATGTCTGGTTTAGATGAATTGGAATTGCAATACTATCTGGCAACAAACGCTTTTTTAGCGCTAAAATGGTTTTTGAAACTGATGTTACAGAAACTGAAGAACCATTATTTGCACGAGACAGATACAATAAAATAGACTCGTCTTTAGCGTCTTTATCTCTGTTTTTTGCACGCGCGCCTTGCTCCCAACTTACACTTTTTAAGTAAGATGACGCTTCATCACGTAACACATCTAGTTCTGATTTTTTTATAGGAAATGTGGAATTGTGTTCCATTATCTTTTATTTAAGTATGCAGTTTACAGTAAGCAGTTTGCAGTCTTAGTCTACTACTTTATTAAACTACATGAGTTTATTTTTTTATCTAAATTTATTAGGATTATTAATCATATAATTAATCAATTTTCCTATTTCTTCACTTTTAAATTGTAATTCTGTTCTTTCTTTTTCAGAAATATAATTACATGCTAATGCAAAATCTAACCAAAGTTGTGTTTCAGAGTTTTCGCTATCAGCATCAGACATTTTACTTTTAAAATGCTTTTCATATTGTCTTTTTCTATAACCTTCAGCAATATTTGAGCAAACTGAACGACTAGATCTAACCATTTGAGAAGTCAAGCCAAATAATTCTGATTTAGGAAACGTTTTGCTTAACTCATAAACTTCCATAGCTAGTTCGAATCCTTTTTGATATGCTAATAATGACTTAAAACTCATAATTTGTTATCTTTTACTGCCTACTGAATACTGCTTACTGCTTACTGCAAACTAAACCTTATCAATTTTTAAATCTGAAATTTGAAATGGCGGTTTAGCCAGTTTATTCATTATTTCAGGGTTTTTGTTGTATAATAGCTGTATGATTCTATGAGGCGCAAAGACATATTTTTGTTTTATAACTGGACTCCAATTTTGTAATACTTGCTTATTAAAAAATCCGCCTTCTTGAAATGTGCTTCCAGACATAACCTCATGTACTTTAAAAGACAATGCGTAAGCTTCTAAAGGCACTTCTTTTTTTGCTATTGCTTCTAGAATGGTATGCGTTAATTCGTTTTCATCTTTTGCAAATACATTATGAAATGCACCAACATCTAAGCGTTTTATGTGTTTTGGCAACACACGTTTTAAGCGTCTATCTATACCATAAGCCATAGTATCTAAATCCATTTGGCGATCTGCTACTTTGCTTAAAACTTCGTAGATATCTTCTTTGTCTTTTAAAGGATCTTTACCATCGTAATCAAAATACATGTAGCAAATAAATGGTCTGTTTAAAGACACATCATAAAAACTCCAGCTGGTCATATATGTTGCTTGACTACCTTCTGGTGCTTTTATGATTTTACCTTGTACAAAACGGTTGAAAATATATTTTTGTTCTACAGAAGTATAATAAACTATTGAAGCTGCTTGAAATAATTTATCACGTCTGACTGGTTCTTTTACCCTTAATAATTGGTCTAAAAACTCTTCCTGTAATTGTGATAGATCTTTTAATTTATTAATGTAATTATGACGTAATGATAAATCATTATAAAGGTATCTAAACTCTAAATAATTAGGAAACCCAGAATCCGTTACATCAACTTTCATGTTATCTTCCTCGTCGTACATGTATTTAATACGCATAGCCTCGATAGAATACAACAACAAATCTGCATATTGCTTAAAAAACACAATTTCTTGCTGTGTACACAAGTTGTTTTGCTGTACTGCAACAATCAATTCTTTAAGGGCAAAATCTACTTTTTTATGATAAAACACATATTGTGCTTTACTATCTAAAATAGCCGAATCTAATGGTGTTGTAATATGATGTATTGACATGTTTTTGCTGTTAGCTTTATGCTTTAGCTTTTATTTTTTTAAATATTGAATCAGTGCCTTTAATGTTAATCCGCCAAAGACTAATACATTAACACTACCAATGATTAATCCAATATCTGAACTTGTTGTTTTTATTATGAAAATACCAACAATGACTATGATTATTGATAATCCGTTGTCTTTAATAAATTGAATGAAGTTATCCATTTTACACTGTAAATATTGACTAACTTTTACGTTTTACTTTTACTTGGCTAAGTGATGCGTTAAGGATTGAAGCGACATCCTTTTTTGCTTCTATCACTTCGACTACGCTCAGTGACCATTCGCAAAAAAGATATAGCGGAAAGCCTGACCTACTTTTGCCATTAAAAGCAAAAGTAGGTAACGCCCTTTTTATTCTAACCTAATAAATCGTCTTCGGTGTCTTGTTTTGGAGCACCATTACCAACGCCTCCAGAATTATCTTCGGTAGGTTGATTAGCATCTGCTTTGTAATAGTCTTCAAAAATTTCTTTCATATCGATACCATAACGCTCGGCAAAATTCTTTTGAATATCTACGTCTTTAGCACGGATTTCTTGTAACGCTTCTGCATAACTACTGTAAACACCTTGCATTACTTTTTCGTGTACTGGTATATTGTCCATCATCTCTTGACGTGCTCTTGCACTTGCTGTGTGCATTGCTGCTAACGTCTCTCCAATATGCTCGTCTGTTTTTACTCCTAAATGTTCTAGAATAGAAGCAAACTCTTGATCTGTACGTGCTTTAAGTGCTACAACGTAACCATCGTAGTACTTTAAACGCTCGTCTGTATCTGACTTTAATTTTGCACGATGCGTCTGTAAATTACTGCGTAAAGACGTTAAAACTTTAATCGTTAAATTATGCTTGTGAACAAAGCTATCTTTTGATGCAGCTAAAGTTGTATAAGCGTTTTTAAGACCTTCTAATTCTTCTACTTTTTGCTCTAGTTTTGTGACTTTAGCTAACGCTTCTGAGTATTCTGTAGATTGTTTATCTGCTACTTCTTCTAAAGCTTGACGCGCTTGTTTTAATAATGCGTATTGCTCTTCTAGTTTAGCTTCGGTTTCGGCTTTTTTCTCTAAAGCTTTAGTATGGTTTTTAGATGCTTCTACTATAGCGTCTTGTAACTTATCTTCTACTTCTTTAATTTCTACCTCACGGTTTTTTAATCGTGTTATTGCAGCTTGAGATTTGTAAGACAACTCACTTAATAAGGTTTGTACATCTGCACTTTCTATACGCTCTTGGAACATTGCTTTTGCTTTATTATCTGCAGCTGCACGTGTTTTTTCGGCTTCTTTTAAAGTATCTTCGGCTTTTTTGATTTTGCTTTTTCTTCCCCAAAGGTTATTCCACCACGTATCTGGTTTGTTTTGTGCGTCTTCAAGTTCGATTTTAGCACGTTCTAAAGCTTTTTGTGCATCGTCGATAACTTTTTGTTCGTCTTCATTTAAAGACGAAAAACGCTCGAAAAGTATACCAACTTCATCTTGATAATCGGTTAAGTCTTTAATTGCATCTAAAAGTGTTGTACGATCTTTTTCTGCCATGTGAACAACATCATCTAAGGTCGCGTTAAGAATTTTTTGACGACTTTCAGGATCGTCTTCTTGTGCTAGTTTAGACTTCATGGTGTCAATTGCTTTTCCCCAATTAACGTCTACTTTTTCGTTTTTTTCTTGAGAGTTGGTTTCTAATAAGTCAAAATCATCAGACATATATACTTTGTTTTAAGGTTGGACAAATTTTCTGTAAGCAATTTCGTTAAAAAATATTAGTTGAAGAAATATTTAATGCTCATAATATTGGTATTATTTGTTATAAAAATGTTACAAATTATTTTTTCTATCGATTGATACTTATCTTTAAAAGAAAACCATAAAAAATGAAAAAACTACTATTTATTACTCTTTCAATGTCTGTTTTATTGACTAGTTGTAAAGAGAATACGAAACAAGAAACGACTTCTGAAATGGTTAAAAAAGAAGTAATTGAACAAAAAGAAACCAAAGCTAGCTTAGATTTTACACCAATCACACACGCAACCATGGTAATGAATTATGATGACGAAACTATTTACGTAGATCCTACTGGTGGCAAAGCAGCATTTGCTGATTTTAAACAACCTACAATTATTTTAATTACAGATATACATGGCGACCATTTAAGTATTGATACTTTAAAAGAACTAAATCTTAATGGCACAATAATAGTAGCGCCTCAAGCTGTAGTAGATAAATTTCCTGAAGACTTTAAACCAATGTTTAAAGTGTTGAATAATGGACAAACAGCAGTTGTTAAAGGCATAAATATTGAAGCTATACCAATGTATAATTTACGTGAAGAAGCTTTAAAATTTCATGAAAAAGGAAGAGGAAATGGTTATGTATTAACCTTTGGAGACGAACGTGTTTACATCTCTGGTGATACCGAAGATATCCCAGAAATGAGAAATCTTAAAAACATTGATAAAGCTTTTGTTTGTATGAATTTACCTTACACAATGCCTGTTGAAAGTGCAGCTAGTTCTGTATTAGATTTTAAACCTAAAACCGTTTATCCTTACCATTTTAGAGGTACTGAAGGTTTGAGCGATGTAGAAAAATTTAAATCTATTGTAAATGAAGGTAATCCTGATATTAATGTAGAGCTTTTGGAATGGTATCCAAATCAGTAAACAGTTAGCAGTTAGCAGTTAGCAGTATTAAAAATTCCTCAAAAATGAAATTTAGAGAAAAATATTATATTTATATCCTCAACTATTAAAATGAATGCTCAAATGATTTTAACTATTTTTCTTTTATTTCAAGAAACTACTGATGTAACTTGGTTAGAAAAGCTAGCGGACATATTGTCTTATTCTTTACTAATAGTATTTTGTTTACTAATAATCAGTATTTACAAAATTTTTAAATTGAAGAAAGAAATTAAAACGTTAAAGAATAAAGTTTAATTTATAAAAAAGCCTTCCAGTTTGGAAGGCTTTTTTAAACTATCTTACTAGTTTTTTATACTTAATTCGTTTTGGCATTAAATCGCCACCAAGACGTTTTTTCTTATTTTCTTCATAATCACTAAATCCACCTTCGAAGAAGTAAACTTGACTATCACCTTCAAAAGCTAAAATATGCGTACAAATACGGTCTAAAAACCATCTGTCGTGAGATATAACAACCGCACAACCTGCAAAATTTTCTAAACCTTCTTCTAATGCACGAAGTGTATTTACATCAAGGTCGTTTGTTGGCTCATCCAATAGTAATACGTTTCCTTCTTCTTTTAGCGTCATTGCTAAATGAAGTCTGTTACGTTCTCCACCAGATAATAATTTTACCTTTTTGTTTTGCTCGCTACCAGAAAAATTGAATCGGCTTAAGTATGCACGAGAATTAACTTCTCTTCCTCCCATCATGACTAATTCCTGCTCGTCACTAAAGTTTTGCCAAATTGTTTTTTCAGGATCTATATTAGAATGGCTTTGATCTACGTAAGCAATCTTTGCTGTTTCACCAACTTTAAATTCGCCCTTATCAGGTGTTTCTTCACCCATAATCATTCTAAAAATTGTTGTTTTACCAGCTCCGTTAGGACCAATAACACCAACAATTCCTGCTTGTGGTAAATTAAAGTTTAAGTCTTCGTATAATAATTTATCTCCGTAAGCTTTACTTACTCCGCTAGCTTCAATAACGTTTGTTCCTAAACGTGGTCCGTTAGGAATATAGATTTCAAGTTTTTCGTCTAATTGTTTTTGATCTTGACTCATTAACTTGTCATAATTCTTCAAACGTGCTTTTTGCTTTGTTTGTCTTCCTCTAGCACCTTGTCTAACCCATTCTAACTCTCGTTCTAATGTTTTTTGACGCTTAGAAGCTGCTTTACCTTCTTGAGCCATTCGTTTAGATTTTTGATCTAACCAAGACGAATAGTTTCCTTTCCACGGGATACCTTCACCTCTATCTAATTCTAAAATCCAACCAGCAATATTATCTAAGAAATAACGGTCATGCGTTACTGCAATTACAGTTCCTTTATATTGTGCTAAGTGATGCTCTAACCAATGTACAGACTCTGCATCTAAGTGGTTAGTTGGCTCATCTAATAATAATACATCTGGTTCTTTTAATAATAATCTACAAAGTGCTACACGACGTCTTTCTCCTCCAGATAAAACACCTATTTTTTTATCGCCTTCAGGCGTACGTAGTGCATCCATAGCGATTTCTAATTTAGTGTCTAATTCCCAAGCATTAGAAGCATCGATTTGATCTTGAAGTTCGGCTTGACGATTCATTAGCTTTTCCATTTTATCTGGATCACTATAGACTTCTTCTAAACCAAACATATCGTTAATTTTGTTGTATTCATCAAGAATTGCAACTGTTTCTGCAGCACCTTCTTTAACAACTTCTAATACTGTTTTTTCTTCGTCTAATTGTGGTTCTTGTTCTAAATAACCAACTGAATATCCTGGAGAAAAAACAACATCACCTTGATAATTTTTATCTACACCTGCTATGATTTTTAACAAGGTAGATTTACCCGAACCGTTAAGTCCAAGAATACCAATTTTTGCTCCGTAAAAGAAGCTTAAATATATATTTTTAAGTACTGGTGTATTAGCGCTTTGAAACGTTTTGGTAACACCAGACATTGAGAATATTACTTTTTTATCGTCTGACATATTTTATATCTTATTTTTTATTATTTATTACAATTATACGCGACCTTTAAGTGCGTTAAATACCCATGCGATTGCAAAAAAACCAATTCCTACAGAAGCAAATCCCCAACCAGCAACATCATCATACCTAAAAGCACCAAGTGCTATTAGCGCTAATCCTACTATTATCATTATTGTTGTTGCCCATGCTAAAACTGTATTTTTATTCATTGCCATTTTAAATCCTTTTATAGTTTAGTAAAAACAAATATCGTTTATTTTGTAAAAAAAGCAGATAATTTAAGTGCTTTTTTACAATTCTAACACACAAATTTAATTACAAGAGTTACCAATTTATCTATTATAAATTAATTAAAGTGATTCTCTTTTTTTCTTTATTTAGTAATTTTTTAGGGGTTATTTTAAAGAGTTTTCAATTAACATATTATTATAAAAATTAAAGATTCTAAAGTTAATTGTACAAATTACATTTGTAACTTGTTTTATCCTTAAACTACCTCTTTATATGAATAAAGCCTTACTATCTTTAGCAATTGGCGGATTTGGAATTGGACTTACTGAATTTGTTATTATGGGAATTCTACCAGATGTAGCAACTGCTTTTAATGTAAGTATTCCTGTTGCAGGTCATTTTATATCGGCTTATGCATTAGGTGTTGTTGTTGGTGCTCCAACTATAACAGCTTTTGGAAGCAAATTTCCGTCAAACAAAATGCTTTTGGGTTTAATGATTTGGTTTACGGTGTTTAACACCTTATCTGCTTTTGCAACTGGCTATAATTCATTCATTATATTACGTTTTTTATCTGGTTTACCACATGGTGCTTTTTTTGGTATTGGTGCTGTTGTTGCTGGTAAATTATCTAAACCTGGTAAAGAAGCACAAGGTATAGCAATTATGTTTAGTGGACTAACCTTTGCTAACCTTTTAGGTGTACCACTAGGTACTTATTTAGGAAAAAACTTTTCTTGGAGTGTATCTTTCTTACTTGTTGGTTTAGTTGGTATTATGGCTGTACTAGGTGTCAAATTTTGGATGCCATTTTTAAAAAATTCTTCTGATAAAAGCTTTTTAGAAGAATTTAAAATCTTTAAACGTACAGAACTTTGGTTAATCATACTTCTAACAACAATTGGAACTGGCGGATTTTTTGCTTGGTATAGTTATATAGCTCCGTTAATCACTGAAGTTGCTCATCACACAGAAGATATTGTTACCTACGCAATGATATTAGCTGGTCTAGGTAAGGTTATTGGCAATTTTGTTGGTGCTAAATTAGCTGAAAAATTCTCGTCGCTTTATGCTGTAACTATTGTATTAATTATGATGGCTATTTGTTTAATCATCAATACATATGCGGCACATGATAAAATAATGGTTTTAGTGATGACTTTCATTATTGGTGTTGTAGCTTTTTCAATTTCAACTCCTATTCAATTATTGATAATAAAAGCATCAAAAGGTTCTGAAACCTTAGGCTCTTCTTTAAATCAAAGTGCATTTAATATTGGTAATGCATCTGGTGCATATTTTGCAGGACTACCAATTGCAATGGGTTACGGTTATACCTCTGCAGATTGGGTTGGAGCTGCTATGGCTGGTACAGGAATTCTTCTTGCGGGAATCATTATTCTAATTAGAAAACATAAATAAAAAAAGCACTCTTTTATAGTGTGCTTTTTTTATAAATTATACTTTAAAATGTATTAGCTCATCGGTACTTCTATGAACAAAAGCTGAGTGTCTTCCTTAGTCTTTAAAGTAAAATCTTTTGTGTCATAAACACCTATTGCGTCTCTTGATTCTAATTGATTATTTTCTACTGAAAAATTTCCAGAAATAGTCATAATATAAACACCATGATTTTCACTTATAAGATTATAGGTAAAAGATTCATCTTTTGATAAATCAATTCTTGACAACTTAGCATTTTGATGAATTTTTAAACCTTCGTCATCATTATCAATAGAAGATACTAAGGTTTGTAATTTACCTTGCCTATCTTCTGCATTAAAATGTTTTTGATCGTAACGTGGGTTTACATTTTTTTTATCAGGAAATATCCAAATTTGAAATAAATTTAAATACTCGTCTGTTTTTGCATTCATTTCAGAATGTTGTACGCCACTTCCAGCGCTCATTACTTGTACTTCTCCTGCTTCTACCATTTCCCATGTGTTACCCATAGAATCTTTATGTTTTAAAGTTCCTTTTAAAGGAATGGTAATAATTTCCATATTATCATGCGGATGTGTACTAAATCCCATACTTGGAGCTATAATGTCGTCATTTAAGACTCTTAAAGCTCCAAATTGAACTTTTTCTGGGTTAAAAAAATTAGCAAAACTAAAACTGTGATTAGCTTGTAACCATCCGTGGTTTGCATATCCACGGTCTTCTGCTTTGTGTACAATTGTTTTCATTTTTTTCTTTTCTTTTAGCAATATTTCCCCAATATTAATCTCTCATTTTATCCAATAAGTCACTAAGTTGGTTAGCTTCTTCTTCGTTTAAATTTTTTAATAAATTTAATTGTGGACTTTGAGGATCGATTTTTTCTAATAATTCTAATCCTTGTTTAGTAATACCAATCAAAACAACACGTCTATCACCTTCAAAAGGAATGCGTTCTATTAAATTTTTATCACATAATTTATCGGTAAGTCGTGTTAAGTTAGGCGCACGTTCTACCATACGTTCTTTAATAGTTTGTACCTTAATTGGCTCTTTAGCACCTCTTAAAATCCTTAAAATATTATATTGTTGTGGAGACAACCCAAACTGCTTAAAAAATTCATTTTGATGACTAGAAATCCAATTTGCAGTATATAGAATATTAAGCATAGCCTTAACTCTATTATCTTTAAAAGATGAATTTATAGCTTCTGAAAAACTTGACATATTATTATTTATTTAAAACTGATGTTAATTTATCTACCGCCTGCTTTAATTCTTCATTTAATGCATGATCAATAATTTTTTCATCTTTAAAATTATCATTGAAAGATGGTAAATTAAATGTTGAAACAATCTCTGCCGAATGTCTTGGAAACCTTTCTTCACCCATACTAAAAGACGAAATTGCAGCTCTTGCTCCTGGTGAAGTACTCATTAAAAGTAAAGGTTTGTTAAAAAAGAAATTTAACTCTATTCTAGATAACCAATCCATTAAACTCTTAAAAACTGCTGTGTAAGCGTTATTATGCTCTGCAAGAGAAATTATAAAAGCATCTGCAGTCTTTAACTTTTCTAAAAACAACTTCGCGTTTTCAGGAAAACCAGATTCCTTTTCAATATTTACACTGTAAGTTGGTAATGGATAGTCATTAAGGTCTAAAATTTCAACCTCAAAACCATTGATTAGATTAGAAGCATATGTTACTAATTGCTTATTTATAGATGTTTTACTATCACTTCCTGCAAAAGCTATTATTTTTTTCATTGTAAATATCTTTTTGTTTGTTAATACAAAATTAGGAAATATAAATTTATATTCCAAGGAATATATTTACAACGGTAAATTTTTATGAATTAATTAACGTATTACATTTTTTGTATTAAAAAGCATTTACTTTTTGTAAATTCGTGAAAAAATGACATTCTATGGATTTAAACTTCAATAAAAACGAAGATCACAATAAATTATTAGTCTCAGAACTAAAGAAAAAATTAGCTAAAGTAAAGCTTGGTGGCGGAGAAAAACGTATTGCTAAACACCATGAAAAAGGCAAACTTACAGCAAGAGAACGTATTGATTATCTTTTAGATAACAAAAGAAAATCTATTGAAATTGGTGCATTTGCAGGAGAAGACATGTATAAAGAACATGGTGGTTGTCCTTCTGGTGGCGTTGTTGTAAAAATAGGTTACATAAGTGGTAAACAATGTATCGTTGTTGCTAACGATGCTACAGTTAAAGCTGGTGCATGGTTCCCGATCACTGGAAAGAAAAACTTACGCGCGCAAGAAATTGCTATAGAAAACCGATTACCAATTATCTATCTTGTAGATTCTGCTGGTGTTTATTTACCAATGCAAGACGAAATTTTCCCAGATAAAGAACATTTTGGACGCATCTTTAGAAACAATGCGGTTATGAGTAGTATGGGAATTACACAAATTGCTGCTGTAATGGGAAGTTGTGTTGCTGGTGGCGCTTACTTACCTATTATGAGTGACGAAGCTCTAATTGTAGACAAAACCGGAAGTATATTTCTTGCTGGTAGTTATTTAGTAAAAGCTGCAATTGGCGAAAGTATAGATAACGAAACTCTTGGCGGCGCAACTACGCATTGCGAAATTAGTGGCGTTACAGACTATAAAGCTGCAGACGATAAAGATGCTTTAGATAAAATTAAGCGAATTGTAGATAAGATTGGTGATTATGATAAAGCTGGTTATAATCGTATAGAAGCTAAAAAACCTAAAGATAATCCAGAAGATATTTATGGGATTTTACCTAGATCTCGCGCCGATCAATACGATATGAAAGAAATTATCAAACGATTAGTTGATAATTCTGAATTTGATGAATATAAAGAAGGTTACGGACAAACCATTATCACTGCTTATGCACGTATTGATGGTTGGGCTGTAGGTATTGTAGCCAACCAACGTACTTTGGTAAAAACTAAAGGCTCTAAAACCAAACCAACCGAAATGCAATTTGGAGGAGTAATCTATAATGATAGCGCAGATAAAGCAACCAGATTTATTGCTAATTGTAACCAGAAAAAAATCCCATTAGTGTTTTTACAAGACGTTACTGGATTTATGGTTGGTAGTAAAAGTGAACACTCTGGAATTATTAAAGATGGTGCCAAAATGGTTAATGCAGTTAGTAATTCTGTAGTTCCAAAATTTACAATTGTTGTTGGTAATAGTTATGGTGCTGGTAACTACGCCATGTGCGGAAAAGCTTATGACCCTACTTTAATCGCTGCTTGGCCAAGTGCAGAGTTAGCAGTTATGAGTGGTAATAGCGCTGCAAAAGTTTTATTACAAATAGAAACTGCTTCTTTAAAGAAAAAAGGTGAAGAGATTACTAAAGAAAAAGAAGAAGAATTATTTAATAAAATAAAAGCGAGATACGACAATCAAGTATCACCTTATTACGCTGCAGCACGTATTTGGACAGATGCAGTTATAGATCCTTTAGATACAAGAACATGGATAAGTATGGGTATAGAAGCAGCTAACCACTCGCCTATCGAAAAACCTTTTAATATGGGTGTTTTACAAGTGTAATTAATGAAAAAACGCCCCATTTTATCTGCTTTAGGAGTATTGTTTATAGCTTTTTGTTTGTATCAAGTTTATGTGTTTTACTTTGCTACAAACGATAACATTCAATCCATATATTTAGTACCAAAAGATGCGGTTTATGTTATCGAAACCGATCAACCTGTAGATAATTGGGCTACCATTAGTGAAAGTGAAATTTGGCAACATCTAAACACTAACGACTATTTTAATACGCTTGCTAAAAATCTAAATAAACTCGATTCTATTTTTAAAGAAAAAGAATCGGTTTTTAATCGTATTGGTAACAGAGATGTTTTAGTTTCTGCTCACGTGTATGCGCCAAAAAAATATGGCTTTTTTTATGTAGTCGACCTACAAAAACTATCTCGGTTAAATGTATTAAAGTCGCATTTAAATACTGTTGTAAACAACAATTACAAAGTGAGTAAACGAGATTATAAAACTCATGAAATCACTGAAGTTTACGATAACAAAACACACGAAACGCTATACATAAGTTTTATTAAAAATCAAATGATTGCGTCCTACGTGCACACGTTAGTAGAAGCCTCTATTGATCAATATTTAGAACCAGAAATTGGTCGAAATCTTAATTTTTTAGAGGTTAAAAAAGAAGTCGACGGTGATGATATGTTTCGTCTATATTTTCAATATGATTATTTAGATGAATTTGTCAAAGTATTCTCCAATAAACCCAACACACTAACCACATCAATTAGTAAAAGTTTAGCGTTTAGTGGCTTTAGTTTCGAATTAAATAAAAATATCATTACCGCAAATGGAATTACAAATGTTAATCCAAATGCTGGTATCTACCTTAAAGCCTTACAAAAATCAGGTAAAGGTGGACGCAGCATTACCGGAATAGCGCCAAAACAAACCGCATTGTACCTTAGCTTTGGTTTTAGTCGTTTTTCTGAATTTTATCAGAATTTTGAAGCGCTTCAAAAAGAAAACCCAAAACAATTTAAATCTTATACCGAAGGTATAGAGCAAGTCGAAAGTTTCCTTAAAATAAACATTAAAAGACACTTTATAAATTGGGTTGATGACGAAGTGGCTTTACTTCAATTACATTCGTCGGTTTCGCAATCTAAACAAGATGTCGCTTTAGTTTTAAAAGCAAAACATAAAGATGATGCTAAAGAAAATTTGGGTTTTGTTTTAGAACAAATTAGAAAACGAAGTCCTGTAAAATTCAAAGAAATAAACTACAAAGGTTACGCTATTAATTTCATGCAAATTAAAGGCTTTTTTAAACTGTTTTTAGGCGGATTATTTGAAGATATTGAAAAGCCTTACTTCACTATAATTGATGATTATGTGGTGTTTAGCAATCATCCAAACACGCTTAAAAGTATTATAAACACTTACATTGACAAAGAAACGCTTACTAATTTTGAAGCTTTTAAAGATTTTGAAGATCGGTTTGAAAACAGATCAAGTATGTTTGCCTACACTAACACGTCAAGTTTATATAATTCGGCTTATCAATTTGTAGATAATGATACCAAAAAACAACTAAAAGCTAACAAAGATTACTTTATTTGTTTTCCTCAAATTGGATTACAATTAACACCAGAAAACAAGTTTTTTAGCAGTAAAATTGTTATGCAATACGATGATTTAGAATCTGTTAAAAACAATTTCATTTTTAAAGAAGAAAAGCAATATACTTCATCTTATTCTATAGAAATTACCAAAGAAAATTTAGATAAAAACACAGTATTTAACGTTTCCGAATTATATCCAACAGACTTAACTGCAAAAACATTCACCAAAAACTACGCTAACGGAAAACCACATATTATAGTCGAACTTAAAGACGGTTTAAAACACGGTAAATACCAAGAATTTTATCCAAACGGGATTTTAAAAATTAGTGGTAAATACCGAAAAGATAAACCAATTGGACTTTGGAAAGCCTATAACCTAAACGAGGATTTGGTATATAAAGATAGACTGTAACTGCTATAATTTAAAATGCGTTCTTAAATACGCGTAAGCATCTTCTATAGTATCAAAAATATGTTCTTCAGAAATTAAATCTGGTACAATATCTATTGATGTTAATTTGTCTTTTGGTTGTTCTTGTACAGCTGTTAAAAGCACTTGTATACCACGTTGTTCTAAATCTAACACTGCATTTTCTAAAGCATATAAACCTGATTGATCAATATATGGTACACGATCTAATCTAATAATTAACGCCTTTACTTGCTCAGGAATGTTTGCGATTTCATCTTGAAAATGAGAGGTAAACCCAAAAAATAACGGTCCGTAAAGGTGTTTAATGTATACTTTGTCCTTATGCGCTTCGTAAAACTCTTTTTCATCTTGCCAAGGTTTTTCGCCATCAAAACCAGCCAAAGTACCAACTTCCATACCTTTTTCACCAATATCACTAGCGCGTTTCATAAATAATAAAGAGGCTAATAATAACCCAATTCCTACTGCTTGTATTAAACTACCAAATGTGGTAATTAATAAAACAATTATTAAAACTACAGCATCTGCTCTTGGTACAACTAGTAAATGTTTTAAGCCTTTAACATCAATAATTTTAAACGCAATTGGAATTAATAATCCAGCTAAAACCGATAACGGAATAAACGCTGCTAACTTACCTAAACCAAGTAAAACCGCTAATAAAAACAACCCATGTGTTGCACCAGATAATCTTGTACGTCCGCCAGAATTTATGTTTATCACTGTTCCTTTGGTTGCGCCTGCACCAGGAATACCACCAAAAATTGCAGCAATTGAGTTACCAATTCCTTGACCAATTAATTCGCGGTTACTATTGTGTTTTGTTTTGGTCATATTATCTGCAATAACTGAAGTTAATAACGAATCTATCGAGCCTAAAACAGCTAAAACCAGAGCGTATTCTAACACTAAAGCGTAAGCACTAGCGTCTATTGAAAATAATCCAGAAACTTGTAAACTTGGTAAACCTGAAGGAATTTCGCCAATAATTGGCACATCCCATTTTAATAAAAATGATAATACAGATGAAAAAATTAAAGCAACCAAAGCACTAGGAATCGCTTTTGTTATATACGGAAAAACAAAATAAACAATAATTGTTATGACACCTAAAACTAAAGCTTGCCAGTTAAAATCTGAAAACAATCTAGGTAAATCCTGCATCACTAACCATGTAGATTTAGCCGAACTTAATCCTACAAATGGGAACAACTGAAGGATAATTATTATTAATCCTACGCCACTCATAAATCCAGAAACTACAGGATATGGAAAGTATTTAACGTAACCTGCAATGTTTAAAAATCCAAAAACAATCTGAAAAATTCCGCCTAATAAAAACGTAAGAATTATGATTGGCATTGCAGCTTCCAAACTACCGGTAATTTCTATGGAAGCAGCAACTAATGCTGCAGAAACAACCGTCATTGGACCAGTTGGTCCACTTGCTTGTGTAGCTGTACCACCAAAAATAGCAGCAAAAATACCAACAGCTATTGCGCCATAAAGTCCTGCAATTGCACCTAAACCAGATTGTACACCAAATGCTAATGCTAAAGGTAAAGCAACTACACCAGCTACTAATCCGCCAGTTAAATCTCCTTTTAAGTTTTTAAAATCGTAAAATTTAGAACTCATAGATTGTATTTTTAGTTAGACCATAAAAATAAATGATTAAAAATTAAAAATACAATCTAGTTCTAAATACATTAAAAAATTAATTAAAATGTTTGTGTTTTTGCTAGTCGGATAAATTCTGCGCGATATCCGTTTTTATCTTCGCCTCTTCCCTTTTCTGCTAATTGTATCACTAAATCTTGAGATGCGTTATTATAAAACTGAGATTGTCTTAATTGCATACCAAATAAAGCTACTGCGCTAGCAAAATTCATATTTTCGGAAGCTTCTGTTGTTTCATCTTTTTGAACATGAACCATCTCTATGCTCGTATCTTCGTCTGGTTTTTTGTATCTGAATTTTACTGTAAACAACTCATCAGAATAATTGTTATTTGCTTTTTTGTCTGTGTATTTTAAATCAATTTCATCTTTAATAAATTTACTTTTTACACCAACAGGAATCACTTCATAAAGTGCTGTTACGGTATGTCCTGCGCCTAATTCGCCAGCATCTTTAGTGTCATCAATAAAATCTTCGTCTGCTAACAATCTATTTTCGTAACCAATTAAACGGTAGGCTTGTACTTTATTTGGGTTAAATTCTACTTGTAATTTTACATCTTTTGCAATGGTAAATAACGTTCCGCCAAATTCACTTTCAAAAATACGTCTAGCTTCTTGCATTGTATCTATGTAAGCGTGATTACCGTTACCTTTATCGGCTAAAGTTTCTAATTTAGAATCTTTGTAATTTCCATATCCAAAACCTAAAACCGAAAGAAATACGCCAGATTTACGTTTTTCAGTAATTAAATCTTCCATATCTTGATCTGAAGATGCGCCAACATTAAAATCACCATCGGTTGCTAAAATCACTCTGTTATTGCCTTTTTTATTAAAGTTTTCTTGTGCTAATTTGTATGCTAATTGTATACCTGCGCCACCAGCTGTAGAACCGCCGGATTCTAAATTATCTAAAGCCTCAATAATTTTATCTTTATGTTTACCAGATGTTGGTTTTAAAACAACTCCTGCTGCTCCAGCATAAACCACGATAGATACTTTGTCTTTTTCTCTAAGCTGATTTACTAATAATTTAAATGCTTGTTTTAATAATCCTAGCTTATTTGGACTTCCCATAGAACCAGATACATCAATTAAAAATGTAAGATTTGCTGCAGGTAAATTTTCATTTTCATAAATTTTACCTTGTAATCCAATTTTAACCAATTTTGTGTCTTGATTCCATGGTGTTTTTGCGACTTCTGTATGGATAGAAAATGGATGCTCGTCTTTTGGTTGCGGATAATTATAATTGAAATAATTAACCATTTCTTCAATTTTTACAGCATTTGCTGGTACAAATTGCCCATTATTAATTAAGCGTCTTACATTGCTATAACCTGCTTTATCTACATCTATTGAAAATGTTGATAATGGCGAAGCACTTACAGTTTTAAACTTGTTCTCGTGAATTTTTGTGTAGGATTCGTTTTCTATACTTTCTAAATCTGGTAGTATATAATTGCTATTTTTAGTTTTTACGAAAACTACTCCGTGTTTTCCTTTGTCTCCATAAAGTGCTTGTCCAACAAAATTTTTAGCAACTTTAACTTCTGATACTTTTCTTGCTTTAATAGTATTTAAATCGTCTTTGCTAGAAATTTTTCCGTCAATTATGTATAAAGGTTCGTTATCATTAATTGAATTATAACCTCTTATTCTAATATTAGTGTTATTACCTGGTTGACCTGTGGAATTAGTTATTGCTACACCTGCCACTTGTCCCGTTAAAGCTTGAGTGACATTAGAAGATTCTTGCTGTTTGTTACTAACTAATTGACTAGCATTTTTTATTCTTTCTTTTTTTACACGATGTCTAGTTGTACCATAACCAACTACGATAACTTCGTCTAAATTATTATCTGGTACCATACTAACATTTATTGTATTAGAAGATCCTACTGTAACTTCTTTTGTATTGTAACCAACGTAACTAAATACTAATATATCTCCAAGTTGTGCTTTTATAGTGTAATTTCCGTCAAAATCGGTTTGAATGCCATTTGATGTTCCTTTAACTAAAACGGTTGCAGATGGTAATGGTAACCCATTCTCATCAGAGACAACACCGCTTATTACTTTTTCTTGTGCTTGTATTTGTACTATTGTAAAAAGTACTAAAATTGATTTTAAAAATAGTTTCATAATTTGATGGTTTTATTTTTTAATAACTTCGATTAATTCTGGTAGTAATGAAATAGCTGTTAAAAGCACGATACTATTATCCTTAGTTTTTGCTCCGTTTGCTTTTAAGGTTTCAACAATTTCTTCTGTTTCACTAGTTTCTACTTTAGCATCTGGATTTCTTACCATAACTAAAATATTATGAGATTCTGTGTTGAAATTTGAGTTTGCATGAGAATAAGCGTCTTCAATTCCATCATCATACTCTTCGATGATATTCTTTTTTACATCACTTAAAGCATGAAGAATTTTTTTAAGTGATTTTGGTGATTGATTATCTAATAATAATCCGTTTTGACCAGAATAAACAACTATTGAAAGCTTATCTTCTTTACTTAATCTATTTGATAAAAATTTAAAGGCTTGCTTTAATATAATTTCATCTTCATCAGAAAAATTTGAAGTCGTTGTTTCTAATAAAAAAGTAACTTGATAGTTTAATTGAGTTACTTCTTCTTCATAATCTTCGTCATCTTCGTTATTATTTTCTGATTGCAAAGGAAAATTGTCTGCTACAAATGAAATTAGATTATCAAGTTTTAAAGATTTAGTTGTGAGCGTTGTTTCTTGTGCATTAATGACCGTTAAAAACAGAAATAATACTAATGATAGAATTGTTTTCATAATCCTTGGTTTTAAAGTTTATAACTAAACTATAACCAAACCAATGCTTATAAAACCGCTATTGAGTAAAGTGTATTTTTTGTTGAGTGAAGTCTACTTTTGAAGTAGTTGCAATGTTTTACCTCTGTTTACTTTTCCTGAAGATGTTTCTATAAATTTATCTACAGTGTAGATATTTTTAGGCACTTCTAACTTAGATAAATCTTTTAAATCTGAAAGTTTTAAGTTGAAATCTTTATCTTCTACAACAAGTATGACATGCTCTCCAAACTTATCATTATTTTCTTTTGAAATAAAAAATCGTGAAGCTATTTGAGGCTGTAATTTGGCTTCAATTTGTTCTGGAAACAATTTAACGCCACCAGAATTAATCACATTGTCTTTACGTCCTAACCATTCAAAGCTAGTTGCAGAATGTAATTTTACAACATCGTTTGTTTCTATTGTTTCCTCTAAAATATTTGGTGCAACAATGACTAAACATTGCGATTTATTTTGTGAAATTTTAATGTTTGGTAAGGTCTCAAAATAAGACGCTTCAACTGGACTACAATCCTTATCTGTATTGAAGTTATTTAGCTTTTTTACTGCAATATGCGTTATGGTTTCTGTCATACCATAAGTTTCATAAGCATTCACTTTTAAATTTTGAAGCTTTTCTTTTAATTGATAATTTACCGAAGCGCCACCAATTATTAACGTGTTAATATGATCTAATCTTTGTATTGCTTTTTGTACTTGAATAGGTATCATTGCACAAAAATCGTAGTGCACTTCGTTATCAAAAATTGGATTTGTTTTTGGTTCTATAACTTCAATTTCTAAACCTAAAATTAATGCTCGAACTAACATCATTTTTCCTGCTATATAATTTGCAGGAAGACACATTAAGGCTGTATTACCTGGTTCTAACCCAAAATAATCTCCTGTAGCTATCGCAGAGTTAACCATAGCTTGCTTACTTAAACTTATGGTTTTTGGTTGACCTGTAGATCCTGAAGTTTTTACATCGATTAACTCGCTATCATCTTGCCAATGATTTAAAAAGTCTCCTATTTGTTTTTCAAAATCTAAGCCTTCTTTAATAAAGCTATAAGCGACTTCTTTTAAATCTTCAAAATTGTAATGAGTACCGTTTAATTTAAAACGATTATGGATGTTTTTATACGTTGGTGTCATTGCCAATATCTGTAGTTATATCTAATTCTGGAGCTTCAACTTTACCAAATAATCTATCATTCCAGTTATTCCATTTATACATTTTAGAAAAAATAAATAATAGAATTGGAAACACTATAAACACCGGAACAAAGATTTCACCTAAAGCCATTTCACCAGGTTCTGAAATGTCTTTTAAAATAGAATCTGTTTGTAAAGCTGTCCAATCTGCAGTTACCAGTAATGCTGTAAACAAGTTATTTGCTGCGTGAAAACCAAGTGCAAGCTCCATACCTTCGTCCATTAAAGTTATAATTCCTAAGAAAAAACCAGTACCTATATAATATACCATAATAACATAACCTAGTTTTTCTACTTCTGGATTAGCAATGTGCATTACTCCGAAAATTACTGAAGTAATTACCAGTGGTAACCATCTATTTCTTGCTATAACACCAATACCTTGCATTAAATAGCCTCTAAATAAATATTCTTCAAAACTAGTTTGAAATGGTAACAACACGATACCGATAACTGCTAAAACTAAGAATTTTTGTAAATCGAAATTCCACACATAATCTTCTGGTGTTAATTGATAATCTAAAATCACCATAGCAGAAGAAATAATTCCCCAAAAGAAAAACGAAAATAATACACGCTTCCAATCTACTTTAGCTCTAGCTGTTGTTAATGAAGTAAAGGATTGATTATGAATAAATTTAACAACTAAAAATAAACTTATAAGACCAATTAAAAACGAGATTAACATTAATACCAAAAAGCTGTTTTGACCTAAAAGATCTACCAATCCTGCTATATCTGTTGGCGTATTATTTAAATCTCCGTTTTGTTTAACGACTGCTAATACTAATGCAATCATTAATGGTATAGCGCCAACAAACTGCCAAGCAACTAGTATTATTAATAATCCAACAATATAACGCCATACATCATGCTTAGCGTAAAAGGCTTGTTTTATATAATCCATAGGTTAAAAATTAAAGTCCCAATTTAAATTTGTATTGTATTGCAATGTACCATTTTTTACTGTTAATGGTGAAGAAATATTGTTGGTAAATAAGCTACCTGTACCTAAACCTTGAGGCATTGTGACTTCTTTTAAATAGGTGTATTGTGCAATAGCGTTAAGTCCAACGTTACTTTCTAAAGCACTAGTAATCCACCAACCAATATTTTGTTTTTCGGCAAGGGTAATCCATGTGTTGCTACCTTTAAAACCGCCTATAAAACTTGGTTTTAAGATGATATATTGTGGATTGATTACACGTAATAGTTCCTGCTTTTTATCTTCGTTAAAGACACCTATTAATTCTTCATCTAATGCTATTGCTAAAGGTGTTTTTTCACAAAGTTTTGCCATTTGATCCCATTGGTTTGGTTTTATTGGCTGCTCAATAGAATGCAATTTATAGTCAGATAAGCGTTTAAGTTTTTCTAAAGCAGAATCAATATTAAAAGCTCCATTAGCATCTACTCTTATTTCTATATCGCTTTCGCTGAAATTTTGCCTAATCCCTTTTAAAATATCAAGTTCTGTTTGAAAATCTATAGCGCCAATTTTCAACTTTATACAATCAAAACCATCTGCTATTTTTTGTTTGATTTGTTGATTCATAAAAGACTTATCTCCCATCCAAATTAATCCATTAATCGGAATAGAGTCATTACCTTTTGAAAAATTAGATGGAAATAAGATAAAAGGATCTTTAGCCTCTAAGCTTTTAAAAGCCATTTCTAATCCAATTTGAATGCTAGGAAATTCTTCGTTTTCAGAATAAAGAACATCTAAACCTTTTTCAATATTATTACAGGTGTATTGTAATTGTGCTTCGTAATCTGGTCTATCGTCTGCACTTAAGCCTCTTAAAATTCCGCATTCTCCAATACCTTGTTTACTATCATTTTCTATAATTATAAACCAAGTTTCTTTGGTTTTTAAAATACCTCTAGATGTACCGCTAGGCACTTTAAAGTTTAAAATATGTTTTTTGTAGGTTGCTTTCATAAAGTTAGTTTCAAAAATAGGTAATTATTTTTGTATTTTTAGTCCATATATAACCCAAAATATAATGCATCAATTTCCTAATATTATACTATACGCTATTCCTTTTTTTATAATAGCTATGGTTGTAGAAGTGGTTTATACTGTTAGATTAAATTTAAAATCTTACCAAACTAAAGACTCTATAACGTCTTTAAGTATGGGCATTGGCAATGTCTTACTTGGCTTTATAAGCAAAGCAATTGTTATTGCTGCTTTTTATTTTGTGTATGATAACTTTAGGCTTTTTACGATTCCTGTTACTTGGTGGAGTTTTGTTTTAATCTTTTTTGCTGACGATTTTAGTTATTATTGGTTTCATAGGATATCTCATCAATGTCGTTTATTTTGGGCTTCGCATGTTGTGCATCATTCTTCTCAACATTATAACCTAAGTACAGCTTTAAGGCAAACGTGGTCTGGTGGCTTTTACACCTTTATTTTTTGGTTATGGTTACCTCTAGTTGGATTTCATCCTGGTATGATTTTACTTCAAATGTCAATAAGTTTACTGTATCAATTTTGGATACATACCGAAGCTATTAACAAAATGCCTAAATGGTTTGAAGCTATATTTAATACACCATCGCATCATAGAGTACATCATGGAAGCAATCCTATTTATTTAGACAGAAACCATGCTGGTATTTTAATTATTTGGGATAAACTTTTTGGAACATTTCAAGAAGAATTAGATGAAGAAAAGGTGATCTATGGATTAGTTAGCAACATTAAAACTTATAATCCTATAAAAGTTGCTTTTATAGAATGGTTTTTTATGTTTAAAGATACTTTTAAACATAAAATTTCTTTAAAAAATAGAATTAATTATCTAATAAAACCACCAGGTTGGAAACATGATGGTACAGGAAAACTAAGCGATGATTTAAGAAATGAATGGTTAAAGAACAGACAAAATGAACTTCAACAATAAAGTTGTTTGGATAACTGGTGCCTCTAGTGGAATAGGAAAAGGTCTTGTTGAACATTTATCTAATATGGATTGTAAGTTAATTATTTCTGCAAGAAATAAAGCCAAATTAGAAGCTATAAAACTAACCTGTAAAACGCTTGAAAATGTAGCTGTTATTCCTTTTGATTTAGCCGAAATTAATAATATGAAAACTGTTGTTAAAACAGCAGTTAACTACTTTGGAAATATTGATATTTTAATTAACAATGGTGGTATTAGTCAACGATCATTAATTGTGGATACAGATATTAGTGTAGACAAAAAATTGATAGACGTTGATTATTTAGGGACTGTTGCTTTAAGTAAAACTTTACTACCACATTTTATCAAAAATAGAAATGGTCATTTTGTAGTGGTTACAAGTCTGATGGGTAAATTTAGTTCTCCTTATCGTTCAGGATATTGTGGCGCAAAACATGCTTTACACGGTTTTTTTGATGCTTTACGTATGGAACATCAAAAAGACAATATAAAAGTAACTATTGTTTGTCCTGGTTTTGTCAATACTAATATTGCAAAAAATGCTTTAATAGGCGATGGAAGTTTACAAAATAAACAAGATCAAGCAACTGAAAAAGGATTAACAGTATCTGAATTTAGTAAACGTATGATTAAAGCGATACAAAAGGAAAAATTTGAAGTATATATTGGTAAAAAGGAAATTTTTGGAGTTTATTTAAAACGATTTTTTCCTAAACTATTACATCGTTTAGTTATTAAAAGTGATGTCAGGTAAATAGTTATTCTTGAGTTTCTATATTAATTTCTGTTAAGATTCTTATTTCATTTTCTGAATATAAATCTTTAACAACAGATTTTAATTTACAAGGATTAGACAAGTAACCTTCTGTAAAACTGAAATTTACATAAAATTTTTCTTTTATATCATTGTACGATACTCCTTTAGTTTCACTAACATTAAACAAATTACTGCTTGATAAAATTTCCTCTTTATCATTATCAATAATATCTAAAGAAAACATTGGATATACATGACTGTCCTTAACTGATAATCCATCTAAACCTTCAATAAATAATAAATACTCTTTACCAAATTTAAAATTATCTTTGCTTGTCAATACTTGCTCTTTGCTTTGGTCCCATAAATAAACATTAGAATACTCTAGCCCTTCAGTCTTTACTCTTAAAAGGTCATTTTCTTTAACCGTAAAAGGCATTTCTAGATTATAAGTGCCATTACCTTTTGTATCCCATATATCTACAAAAACTTTATATGTCTCATTTTTAGAATAAGGTAATCCAGCAGTTATATGAGCTTGTAATTGCAATGGTTTTAAGTCTGTTCCATTAACTGATATATCTTTAATCGTATTTGGAATATTTAAAACTGTATCCTTTTGGTTTTTAACAACATAAATTGACATTGCAGGATATGCTTTCTCTTCGACCACTTTAAATCCTGATATATTATCAAAAACAAACTTTATTTTTTCTCCGTAAATAATTTCATTTCTATTATCCTTTTCATCATTAATAGTCATATAAACATCGTTACATGCTAGACCTTTTCCTCTAGTGTAAGTATCTGTGTTAAAGTTTTTTTTTACAGACTGGTTATACTGGCAACTAGAAAGTAATAATGATAAGACGATAAGTTTAAATAATTTCATTTAAAGTAGTTTATAATAAATAACCTATACCTAACAGCACACTAAATAAAACTGTTGATAGAGCTAGTTTTTTTAATTCTGGATCAAAGTCTTTTGGATTTGACACCTTATTTACCTTAGACAAATGTATAAGTAATGGTATGTAAGAAATGATAAATAATAAACTAAAAGGTGAAGAAGTATAATATAAAACACTAAAAACGAGAGCACAAATCATAGCGCCTCCAACTAAAAAGTAATGGTATTTTTTTGCTTTTTCTTTACCTAGTTTGACCGCTAATGTAATTTTACTTGATTTTGTATCAGAGATTATATCTCTCATATTATTAAGATTTAATACTGCTGTACTTAACATACCAACACTAATAGCTGGTAAAATTACTACATGGTCTATCTGCTTTGCATAAAGCACATAACAACCTATAACACTTACTAAACCAAAAAATATAAATACGTAAATATCTCCTTTTCCTCGATAGCCATACGCTGACTTACCAACAGTATATTTAACAGCAGCTCTAACCGCCAATCCTGCTAAACCTAAAAAAAGTAAAGCTAATAAAAGGTTTTCCGTTCCAAAAGAATAATAGACCAATCCCACAGTTAAAACTATAGATATTAATATGTTTATTCTTATAGCATTAAACATTTCTTCCTTACTAATAGCACCGCTTTGCAATGCTCTTTGCGGTCCAATACGATCATCGTTATCAGTGCCTTTTACACCATCTCCATAATCGTTAGCTAAATTGGATAGAATTTGATAACTAAGTGTGGTTAAAATTGCTAATACAAAGATTTTTATATCAAAAACACCATTATATTCTGCAAAACAAGACGCTATAATTATTCCTGATATTGATAATGGTAGCGTACGCAAGCGCATTGCAGATATCCATTTTAAAGTGTTTTTCATCTTAAGGAATCCATTTTTTAGGGAAATTAGGCTTACGTTTTTCCAAAAAGGCATCACGACCTTCTTTTGCTTCGTCAGTCATATAAGCTAAACGTGTTGCTTCACCTGCAAAAACTTGTTGTCCAACCATACCATCGTCTGTTAAATTCATTGCAAACTTTAGCATTTTGATAGATGTTGGCGATTTAGCTAAGATTTCTTGTGCCCATTCGTAAGCAGTATCCTCTAAATCTGCATGTGGTATAACTGCATTTACCATTCCCATTTCATATGCTTCTTGTGCCGAATAATTTCTTCCTAAAAAGAAAATTTCGCGTGCTTTTTTTTGTCCTACCATTTTTGCCAAATATGCAGATCCATAACCACCATCAAAACTAGTAACATCAGCATCGGTTTGTTTAAAAATAGCATGTTCTTTACTTGCCAAAGTAAGGTCGCAAACTACGTGCAAACTGTGTCCGCCACCAACTGCCCATCCTGGGACTACAGCTATTACAGCTTTTGGCATAAATCTAATTAAACGTTGTACCTCTAAAATATTTAACCTATGGTAACCATCTTCTCCTACATAACCTTGATGTCCTCTAGCTTTTTGATCGCCACCGGAGCAAAAACTGTAAATTCCATCTTTAGAAGATGGTCCTTCTGCAGATAAAAGAACTACACCTATTGATGTGTCTTCATTTGCATCATAAAAAGCATCGTATAATTCTTTTGTTGTTTGCGGTCTAAACGCATTACGTACATCTGGTCTGTTAAATGCAATACGTGCAACACCATTACATTTTCTATAAGTTATATCTTGATATTCTTTGGCTGTTTCCCAATTAATTTGGCTCATGATGTTATTTTTTATAATGTAAAAATAAGTAATTATATAATTTTTAGTGTGTATTACTAATAAATAACTTGTAAGTAATTTGCTTAATTCTTACAAATCTAAAACGTTTTAGGTGTTAAATAAACTAATTTTCAAACAGTTATAGACACACAACTTATTCTTCATTTTAAATTTGTTTGTCGCAATAAAAGTGAATTTTATCGAAAGTTTTTTTTTAGCGACCTCATAATTTAAGATTTCGCTTACAAACAAAATATTTTTGAACTGTAAAAAATTTAACGCTATTAATTTTTATGAAAGTTGAAAACACAAACTTAGCCAATCAAATAGAAGATGTTTATGTATCTGATAGTGGTATCTTTTATTTTTTAGATGGAATAATAATTTCAGAAATCAACGAAGGTGTTACATTTACTTGGGACGAAGCCCAAGAAATTATACATGAAGCTTTAAAACATTATCCTTCTGGAAAACAGATTTGTTACATATCTAATAGGGTTAACAAATACTCTGTTAAACCACAAGATTGGTTAAAATTTCAAAAAGCAAATTTAAAAATAAATGGTTATGCTATAGTTACAGAATTTGAAAGTAGTTGGCAAAGTGCTTTAATGGAAAAATTTTTCTTTAGGTTTAAGATGGAAAGATTTAATGATTTATATGAAGCTATAAAATGGTGTAGACTAAAAAACCAAAGTAAGTATAGACACTTTAATGTTGGTTAAGGTGTATACCATCTTCTTTAATTAATATTAATTTTTGTTTATAAAGTGTACCTATTGCCTTTTTAAAGCTTTTTTTACTCATCTCTAAAGCTTCTTTAATATCTTCTGGACTAGATTTATCATTATAAGGTAAAAAACCAGAATTATCTTTTAATTCTTCTAAAATTTTATCTGCATTTGGCTCTATACTTCTATAGCCTATTTGACCTAAAGCTATATCTAATTTATTACCTGGTCTAATTTTTTTAACTATTCCTTTTAGCTTGTCTCCAACACTTATATCTTGATAAATATTGTCTTTATAAATTAATCCTGAGTGTATATTATTTACAATAACATTCATACCTATATCACTTGGATGTGATGCTATTAAATCTACTTCTTCAAACTGTTCTACGGTTAGATTAGTATTATCTAAAAACCTATTGGTTTTACTTGAAGCTACTAGACGTTCTGTTTTTTCATCTATATAACATCTTACTAAATACCAACCTCCTTTTTTCATCGGGAAAGCTTGTTCTTTAAACGGACAGAATAATTCTTTTACTAAACCAAAGTCTAAAAAAGCACCATATTTAGAAACCTCATTACAACGCAGCATTGCAAACTCTCCGTTTTTAATGTAAGGTTTTGTTGTTGTTGCAATGATACGTTCTTCATTATCTAGATAAACAAATACTTCAATCTTATCTCCTATTTCAAAGTGTTCTGGTACGTATCTGTTTGGCAACAATACTTCGTTACCTTCACTATCACCAAGAAATAATCCTGGTTGTGTGTCTCTTAAAATTTCAAGTGTATTATATTCTCCTATTTGTATCATTTTGCAAATGTAAGCATATAAAAAAAGCGTTACAGAAATGTGTAACGCTTTTTTTAATATTTTTTATCTATTAGTATACAGATTCTTTATTAAAATGTTTAGTTAATAAATAGTATACAACAGCTCTATATTTATTTCTGTTAGATTTACCGTAAGTTTCCATAACAGCATCTATTGCTTTATCTAATTCTGGCCCATCATTTAAACCTAATTTTTTAATTAAAAAATTGTTTTTTACTGTATCTAATTCTGATTGATCAGATCCAGAAACAGTTGCTGCATCTGCATTGTAAATTGATGGTCCGCAACCTATCGTTACTTTTGTTAACAAATCCATATCAGGATTTACACCACATTTATCTTTTAAATCTGCTGCATATTTAGTAATTAATTCATCGCGTTTACTCATAATAATAACTTTTTATAGATTAATGTTTTTTAGCTACTTTAAAGGTACAATTTTTTGATTTATTGTAAATGGTTACTATTCACAAATATAACAAATACGATAAAAGGTATTTTTTTACGATAAAATTATTTTATTTCTTTAAAGTAATTAAGTAAAACATCATCATTTTGGGTAGATGGTGTAAAAATTTCTAACAACTTTGGTTTGTTTGATGGTTCATAAAATTTTGATAAAGCTTCATTCAATTCAAATACATCTTTAGTTCTTTCATAATCAAAACCATACATTTTACAAAGATGTTCTGCTGTTAAATGGTGTTTAGTTTCAAAGTAATAATCAAAATTAACAGTGTTTTTATGACCTGGAAGAATCCTAAAAATCCCGCCACCTTCATTATTTATAACAATAATTCTGAAGTTTTTAGGGATGTAATTATTCCATAAAGCATTACTATCATAAAAAAAGGATAAATCACCTGTAATAAAAAGTGTTGGTTTTGTATTACCTATCGCTGCTCCAATTGCTGTACTTGTACTACCATCTATACCGCTTGTTCCTCTATTACAAAATACTTCTAAAGTAGGATTAACATCAAATAATTGCAAATATCTAATAGTAGAGCTGTTACTTACTTGAAGTTGCCAATTATTTGGTACAGTATTTAAAATAGAATGAAATGCTTTAAAATCTGTAAATTCTATTTTATTTAAGTAATCAATATGATTTTTTCTACGATTTTCTAATTGTGATAACCAAAATGAAGCATATTTACTTTGATTAGCAATAGTTAGTGGTAAAAAAGCATTAAAAAATGAATTTATATTTTGTTTAAAGACTTTATCTAGAACAAAAAATGTATCGTTAGCTTTATTTTTACCAACATGCCAATGGTGTTTTGGTTGATAATCTCTTAAAAAGCGTTTTATTTTTTTTGAAACTATTAAACCTCCAAAAGTTAATATAATTTCAGGTTTTAAAACTTGAAATTCTTCAGGTGTTAACGCTGCTATTAATTTATCTATACTTGGTACAATCTTAGAATGATGAAGGTTTGATGTAGTTTCTGTCATAATCAAAACACTATCATCTTCTGCCAATTGATTGATAAATTTTTGCTCTACAGAATTAGGATCTAAAACACCAACTAAAACCAGTTTTCGATCTGCTTTATTCCAAATTTCAGCATACGTTTGGTAATCGCTCTCAATTTCATCTTCTACATTAGGTAGTATCACTTTTGGATTTACAGTAAGTGCGTCTACTCTATCATAAAGTGGCTCGTCAAACGGAATATTAATGTGTACTGGACCTTCATTTTCTAAAGCAATATTAATGGCTTTATTAATTTCGGCTTCATTATAGTCTTGAATACTATGTTGTAATCCTAAAAAGTTTTCTATCCTATTTTCAATACTTTTCATGATTGGCAAATCGTCTTGTGTATTAGATTTTTTTTCATCTAAATCTAATTTTAAGTTTGCCGAATATTGAATGTGATTCTTATAGACATCTTCTTGATTAATCGTCTGTCCATCACCAATACCAACTAAGTATTTTGGTCGATCGGCACTTAAAACGACTAATGGAATATTGCTGTAAAACGCTTCTGAAACTGCTGGATAATAATTTAATAAAGCACTACCAGATGTACAAACAACCGCAACTGGCGCTTTAATTTGTTGTGCTATACCTAGAGCAAAAAATGCCGCACAACGCTCGTCTACAATACTGTAACATTTAAAATAATCGTCATGCGTAAAACCTATGGTTAATGGTGCATTACGACTACCTGGCGATAAAATTATATGTTGAATTTGTTTAGCTTTACAAAGCTGAACAACGGTCTGTGCTAAAGGAATTTTTGGGTACTTCATTCTACTTACAAAAATACGCAATTTTTAAGTCTAAATGAATTTGATTTTAAAAGAAATCTAGCCTAAAGTAAGCTTTTTATGGTTAAGCTTTTAGCAACTGTTTCTTCCCATTCTTTTTCTGGGTTAGAATCTTTTGTAATTCCGCCACCAACGTAGATTAATGCTTGATTATTTTTTATTTGAAGACAACGTAAATTAACAAATAAATTAGTGACAGTTTTAATGCTTTGGTAGGCATTATTTTCTACATTTTTACGGTTGGTATTTCTTGATTTTGTTTGAGTAAAATTAAGTTCGCCTAAAAAACCGGTATAAAACTCACGATTATAATTTTCATTTTTTAAAATGAAATCTTTTGCTGGCGCTTTAGGTAATCCACAAACTGCTGGCGTAGGATGCAACGCTTTTAAAACATTTTTAAAGTTGAAATTAGCTTTATCAAAAACTGCCGAAATTTTTGTTTGTAAGTGTAATAATTGACCAGCTTTTATCGTTTGTCGTTTTGTCGTACTTACACTATTTACCAAAGGTTTTAGGCTATTAACAATAAAATCGGTCACAAATTGCTGTTCTTCAATTTCTTTATTTTGCCAAGTTACATCAGTAGTATTTACATACGGTTGTGTACCTGCTAACGACATTGTTTGCAATCGGTTACCTTCAATTTTTAATAACGTTTCTGGTGTTGCTCCTAACCACAAACCTACTTTTGGATGGTACCAACAATACACCATTGCGGTCTTGTAATTATTTAGCAATCTTTTAAATAGCAAAATAGTTTCTGAACTATTAAATGGCGATTGTTCAACTCTGGAAACAACTACTTTTTTAAAACTTTCGTTTTTAATTGCTTTTACAGCATTTTCAACTAAATTAACGTGAAATTGCTTTGCTTCTTCTCTATTTTCTAAATTGAAATTTGATTGAGAATGTTCAGTTTCATCTAAAATTATTTCATCTTTAAATTCAATAATTTCACTTTGATTTAAAGGAAAAATAATGGCGTTTTCAATATTTTCAAAAGGTGAAAACACAAAACCAGAATTAGTAAAATCTTGACAATAATTTAAAGCGTTATTCTTTTGTAAAATAGCAGAAACACTCGTTTCATTTGGCTTACGATACGCTACAAAAGGTAACTGATTTTCTAAACGATTTTGTAATTGATTGAAAAACGATTGCTGCATTAATTACTTCTTTTTTGGTAAAGAAATAGTTGACAATTTACAGATAGAAATTAAGTTTTCATCTTGATCGGTAACTCTAATATCCAATAATTGCGTGGTACGACCTTTGTGTAAAAATGTTGCTTTTGCAAACACAAAACCTTCTCTAATACTTTTTACATGGTTTGCAGTAATTTCTAAGCCTCTAACCATTAAATTAGAGTCTGTAAATATCACCGATGCAAAACTACCTACACTTTCTGCTAACGCTGCTGTTGCGCCACCATGTAACACACCATCTGGTTGATGTACCTTTGAAGTAACTGGCATTCTGGCTACTAAAAAATCTGGTCCAAAATCTACCATTTCTATTTCTAAAGTTTCCATTAGTGTATTTTTACTAGCTTTATTGGCTTGTGCTAGCACTTCTTCTTTTGTGTATTGCATCGTTATAATTTTGAGCTGTAAATTTACTAACTATTTTAGAAGAATTTTAATTATTACACTCAAAACACTGTAATAATTTTTGAGGTAAATTAATGTCTTCCGAACCTTTTAACGGTTGATTTACTAAACCTTTTTTATCAATTTCTACTTTAAATTGCTTGGCATATTCTATTAAATGGTCACGTCTTGATTTTATTTTCGAGATGATTTCTTCTCCATCTATTTCTGCTATTTGTTTTGGCCAAACAGACAACGATTGTTCTAAAACCTCATCGGTTAATAATTTTTGAAGCTGTTTTGCTTGCTCAACAAATAATTCTTCGGACGTATTTATAAGAAAATATTGATCAAAAGGATAGACTAATCCTGGCATAAAATCTATTTCTGATGTAAATGGTCTTAATTCTGGAACTACATTTTTATCTGAAAGTATGGTTGGTAAAACGCCATCTACACTAAAAAAAGCATTGTCCCTATCTCCTGCAATTGGTATAGCTTTTAGCACTTTTTTTTCTTGTTTTACAATCCAGCCCCATTGTTTGGTATGTCTGTCCCAATCGCCAATTAATAAATCAAAAAGTCGGACACGAATCAAAGCTTTTTTATCTACAGTAAGTTTTTCTTTTTGCTCTAATTTTAACTCTTGTAAATCGTCTGTGTCTAATATTTCAACTACATTATTTTCTTTTGTCCAATTGGTTTTGCTTTCGGTTTCATATTCTAAAAGAAATAACCGATTTCCGTATTTATCATTATAGTGTTTTAAGGTATTCTGTTTAGGAACAAAAACTAATTTAGGTTTTGTGTGATGCACTTTGGCGTAATCTGCTAATTTAGCCACCAAAATAGCTGCGTAAGGATGTTGTGCCGAAATACCATCTACCACAATATTTTCTAATCCTAAAGTTTTTGCAAATTCCGGAATTAATGCTTCTGGATCTTTATTAACGCTACGTAAGGTTAATTCGATATCATTTTTGGTTTTTAATTTTAAAGAATGGGTTTGCTTACCGCCACCTTCTTTTTCTATAGTAACGCCACCAAATAATGTATCTAAATACATAACTGGTACTTTTACTGGTGTTGACCAAGCTTTACGGTATTGCTCGCCTTGCATTAGTTTTTTTACCTCATCTGCTTGATACAAATCGCTTGCTGCAACTAATACAGAATCTTTAGTTTTAAAATCTACTGAATTGATATTTTTAATATTAATTAATTCTGACTTTTTGAAAACTTGGTCTGTAGACGAAGTTGACCAGTATAGCAAGCCTAACGCTATTATTAACAGAATTATAAAAAAATATAAAATTCGTTTCATTAAGATTTAAGTTGGTTTTCTACAAGTTACAAAACTTAAAAAACCTTCAAAAATCAATTTCAGAGATTAATATTTTATTAACTAATTTCTAAAGCTTTTTACTAAAGTTAGGTGCTTGTTATTAGCCATTCCGTTAGGATTACAACCTAACTTACCTTCAGGAATTTCGATATTTAATGCTTTGTAATGACTAATCCAACCTTCGTGAAACTGATTGGTTTTTGGATCTTTAAACGTCATTGGTTCTAATTGAAACACTTGATGATCTTTGAAGGCTTCGTAGACAAATTCTGAACAATAATAACCTTCATCTTCAAAAATATAAGTGGTATTATAAGGCTGACCAACCAATGCTTTTGCGTTACTAATAGCTTTTGAAGCTTGAGCAGATTCAAGCTGATTTATACGGTAAACATCTGCAAAATAAGTTGTAGAATCTTCTGGTTGTAAAAACACTTGTAACGATTGAATTACAACGCCTAAATCTGCATCTGAATGAATGACTTTTATCGAATCATTTTCGATAAAACAAATACCCATATGCGTATAATTGGTCACTTTTTGGGTTTGCGTGACTTCATTTATAGCTTCAGAAAGTTGACTAATTGAAACAGGTTCTCTAAAAATAACATCACCAGTTTTTATAGTCTCTTTTTTTGCACAAGAGACTATTAAAACTAGGATTAAGCATAAGTATTTCATCTTAGACAAGATTTGCAATAATGTCTTTTACAGGTAAAATTTCTTTAGTGTATTCTATACTTGGACCTGCAACCCAAACCGTTTTGTAAGTAGCTTTTTTAGCTGCTTTTTCGGTTGCTTTCATTCCTATTGAAAAACGAATCATTTTAACCCATTTTTTCAATTTTTTATTCTTGTTTAACAGGTTTTCTATCCAAGTAGCTTTTGTACCAATTTTTTTAACATAAGGTGTATTAATGACGGTACATGGTGTTCCTGAAATACGCTCGGTCATTACTATATCTTCTGCGCCATAATCTACGCAAGCTTGTTTATATTCTTCTGTAACGCCAGCTTCTACAGACGCTATAAATGGACTTCCAACTGATACGCCAACAGCGCCATAACTTAACATTTTATCAATATCTGCCTTACAGCCAACGCCACCAGCAGAAATAACAGGAATATTTAAATTATTTTTTAAAGTTGAAATTAATTCTTCTGGTGAGATATTTCCTCTATGTCCGCCAGCTTCATTATTTACTGCAACAACAGCATCTGCGCCTAAACTTTCTACTTTTTGGGCAAAACGTAAATCGGTAATATCACAAAACACTTTGATACCTACTTTGTGAGCATGTTCTATCGTTTCTTTTGGGTTACCTAAAGACGTTAAAATAAAATCACAACCTTCTTCGCACAACACATCTAATTGTGCTTTAGCTTTAGGGTTTGACTTGTTTACAATTAAGTTAAAACCAAATGCGCCACCTTCAGGCTTGCTAGCTTTAAGTTCTTTAATCGCTGCTCTTAATTCTTCTAAAGTACGATAGTTTAATGCTGGTATACATCCAGCAATACCAGAATTCATTGCTTCTTTAACCATTGCAACGTTAGACACCAAAAACATTGGCGCCATTATGATAGGATGTTTTATATTAAGTAACTCTGTAAGTTTAGTTTGCATATTTATCAGTTTATTTGATCGCATAAATATACAAAAAATATTATGCACGCATAACACTTTTTAGTTTTGAAATCTATAATAACCACATTTAAGGTATTCTCCTTCTGGAAAGGTTACTGGATGATCAATGTCATGTCCAGTTTTTAAAATTAAGTTGAAAATTCTATTACTATCTAATAACACTTGTTTATTTATATCGAAAAACGCTTGAGGAACAACTCTAGAAGAACATGAGGCTAAAACTAATAGTCCATTTTTAGCAGTAAGTTGTTCTCCTAATTGGGCTAATTGTGCGTATTTCTTTTTAGCTAAATCTATTTCTGATGCTTGTTTTGCAAAACTTGGAGGATCTATAACAACTACGTCAAACGTTTTCTTGTCTTTAATAAGTTGTTTAAGCGCTTCAAAAGCATCACCTGCTATGGTTTTATGTATTCCAGTATAATCGTTTAATTTTCCATTTTGGATAGCTACTTCTAAAGCTTGTTTACTTATATCTAAACTGGTTACTTCTTTTGCGCCATTATATAACGCGTGTACCGAAAAACCACCAGCGTAGCTAAATACATCCAATACAGTTTTGTCTTTACTCCACTCGCCTACTTGTTTTCTGTTAGCACGATGATCTAAAAAATAACCTGTTTTGTGACCTTTAATGACGTGAGCAGAAAATTTTACGTCGTGTTCAACAAATTCTACAACTTCATTTTCTAAAGTACCATAAATAACATCGCCATCTTTTAATTGGTGATTAGACGAATTTTCTAGACTTCGGCTTAATCTGACAACAACAGTTTCAGCTTTAGAAATTTGCTGTAAACTAGGAATAATGGTTTCTATATAAGGTAGCCAGATTTCAGAATATAATTTAACGACCAAAACTTTGTCATACACATCTGCTATTAACCCAGGAAATCCATCATTTTCGCCAAACAATAAGCGATAACTATTAGTATTGGTTTGCAATAACGGTTGTCTTAATGCAAATGCGTTTTCTATTTTATGATGAAAAAAAGCTGAGTTGACTTCAACCTTTTCTTGAGAATTGTGTATGATTTTGATACGAATAGGCGAATTAGCATCAAACAAACCTAAAGCAATAACTTTGTTTTTGTTTTTACTGAAGATTATAGCTAAATCACCTGTTTTTGCATCGTCATTTATCTTAACAATACTATTAGAAAATACCCAAGGATGACCTTTTACAACAAATTGCTCGCCTTTTGCATTTAATTTTACAGCAAGGCGTTTAGGTTGATAATTTGCTTTTATTTTTTCTGAAAAAGTCATCTACTAATTTTACTACAAATGTAGGTTATATAAATGCAAAAACGCAACCGAAAAGGTTGCGTTTTTAGTTTTATTTAGATACCTGCTTGCACTTCGACTGCGCTCAGTGTGACACTCTGAACGACAAAATAATTAATTCTTTATAATTTTCTTACTTATCTTACCTTGATTGGTTTGTACTGACAGCAAATATATCCCTGAAGACAATGCTTCTGTATTAATATATTCTACTGAATTATTTATATCTATCAACTTATTTCCTTTTAAATCAGAGATTTTAGCTGACGTTATAGATACTCCGTTTTTAGTTTTTAAAAATAGACTTTCTTTAACTGGATTTGGATAAATAGAAATTAATTGACTTACTGAAAATTCATCTATACTTAAATTATTTACAACAGTTGTAGATACTGTATTTGTTATAATTGGCAAGTTATAGTCAAAATAAATACTTGCATCACCACTAAACACATCACCTAATTGTACTGTTGGTTTTGGTTTTATTTTGTAGGCTATGTAACCATGACTGTTTGGTTCATCTGCAGCTTCATAAGCTAAATTAATATTTTCAAATAAAAACTCGACTTCATTACCATTAGTAATTTTCACATCGTAAGCATGACTTGCACTTGTAATTTTAAGCGTACTCCAGTCTAAATCTGGGTCTAAAATATCTTCTATTCTTACAAAAGTAGCATTAGCACTTCCTGTGTTTTGAAATCTAATAATATAATCTAAATAATCTGTTGTTTGAGACATTGTAATTTCATCACCTTGTAACACGCGTTTATCGTTAGGATCATAAGCATTAACAACAATTTGATCTAAAGTAAACACATTATCATTTGGTGTATAATCTGATGCATCTGGTAATACTGTAGCTGTAAATGTTAACACATCATCTGCATTTACTGTTGGCGGTGTTAAGGTTTGCATAACAAACTCTACTTCTGCACTACCAAATGGTTGTATAGTGCCAATACTAAAATCTAAAGTATTTGCTGTTGTGCTTGTAGCTGTTGGGTTTGAAGAGACAAAAGATTGTTTGGAATTATCAAATACAACATTTGCTGTAACTGCATTTAAAGTTTCTGTACCTACGTTTTGAACAATTAGTTTGTAATTAGACTCAAAACCAGGTCTAGCATCATCTAATGATAAAATAGTAATATTTAAGTCTTCTACAACTTGGTTAGCTGTTATACAGAAATCTACTTGCTCTGTAGATGTGGTTGAAAAATCTACGGTTTGACTTTGCGGTGTTGCCGTAAAATATGAAGGTAAATTTATTAATGAAACGGTTTGATTACCTCCATATACTGAAATATCATAACTGCTATTAGTCACAAAAGTAGAATACGAATTAGTACCATTATTAGAATCAACAATAAGATTAGACATTTCTATATCAGTATTAGTACATCCATTATTATCAAAGTCATAGTAAACCGAACCAAATATTATGTTACAATCTGTTGATAAAGAATCATAAAAAAAAACCCAACCTTGATTTAATAAATAGTTTCTTGCATCAATATTGCAATAATTTAAACCTAAAACTCCTATTTCTTCATTAGTTATACCTGAATTTGCAAAGGTTAATAATAGATTGTCATAGTTTTGAATATCTAAGTTTGAGCCGCTTAAAAAGTTTCTTAAATCAATAAACTGAGTATTAAAATCCCAATTAGTTAAATCTTGATTAAAACTACTAGCATCATCAAACATTCCATAAAGATTCCAAGTATTTGAAACATTCCATAAATATAATGGTTGATTAAAAGAGGAGGCACCATTAAACATATCTCTCATATTGGCAACATTTAAAACATCCCAATTATTAATTGGTTGATTAAAAGTAATAGCATCCTGAAACATACTTTGCATTGTTGCTACATTTATAACATTCCATGAGTCTATATTTTGATTAAATGCATATGATCTATAAAACATATAAGACATATCTGTCACATTAAATACATTCCAATTGTCCATTGGTTGATTAAAAACATGAGCATTATAAAACATTCTCTTCATGTTAGAAACATTAGAAACATTCCAATTGTTCACGGGTTGATTAAATGCAATACAATAATAAAACATGTCCTCCATATTAATAACACTTGAGACATTCCAAGAATTAATATTTTGATTAAATTCATGATTATTTTCAAACATGCTCTCCATATTAATAACACTTGACACATCCCAATTATTTATGGGTTTGTTAAAGCTTGTGTTAGAAAACATTTGAGACATATCATTAACAGCAGAAACATTCCAATTATTTAAAGGCTGATCAAAAGAATGATTAGAATAAAACATACCTTCCATAGTAACTACACTAGATACATCCCAATTATTCAAGGGTTCATTAAAAGAGTTAGTTCCAGAACTAAACATGTAACTCATATCTGTCACATTAGACACGTTCCAACTATCTATATTTAAAGTTTGATTATAAAATTCAGATCCATTAAACATATGACTCATATTGGTAACGTTTGAAACATTCCAATTACTTAACGAAGTCATTACCGCATCCATTTCGGAAAACATAAAACTCATATCAGTAACGTTTGAAACATTCCAATTATTAATAGATTGATTAATTGAATCTATTCCGTAAAACATATAACTCATATCAGTAACCTGACTCAAATCGGGGCTATCAATTGCATTAATAACAAGATTATCACAATCTTTGAAAGCACTTTCCATTGACGTCCACTGAACATTTCCCCATTGCTCAATACTTTTAATTTTGTATTTATTATCAAGAGATGTATTTGGGAAATATATCCTAGGAAAATCTCCTGTTATACTAACAGTATAAGTACCTGCAGCTGAGTAATTGTGTGTAATATTTCCTGAAACATTATTTATTGGAGTTGAAGAGTCACCAAAATCTACTGTGTAATTATAACCTGTTCCAGTAGTTGGTATTTCAATACTCCAAGCAGAAGGGTTAGTTCCTGCCACTTCCCAAATCATAACAAACTCATTTTGAGAAAAAGAAAATGTTATTGTAAAAAGTAAAGCAAATAAGAAGTAGAATTTTTTCATTAGGTATTGATTAATCGGTTTTAATGATTAACAATATCGATAAAATATTCAAAACAAAAAAACGCAACTAATTAATAGTTGCGTTTTTAGTTTTATTTAGATTCTAAGTTTTACTAAGAAATGATAAATTATTTCACTTCTTCGAAGTCAACGTCTTCAACATCACTACCAGAGTCTGCTGCTTGACCTTGTGCGCCTGCACCTGCGTCTGTAGCACCAGCTGCTCCTTGTGCTTCTTGTTGTGCTTTGTACATTTCTTCGCTAGCAACTTTCCAAGCTTCGTTAATTTTTTCTAACGCTGGCTCGATTACTGCTAAATCTTTTGTTTCGTAAGCTTTTTTAAGTTCTTCTAAAGCATCTTCAATTGGCTTTTTCTTATCTTCTGATAATTTATCACCAAATTCTTTTAATTGCTTTTCCGTTTGGAAAATCATAGAGTCTGCTTCGTTTAACTTCTTAGCGCTTTCTGCTGCTTTTTTATCTGCTTCTGCATTTGCTTCAGCGTCTGCTTTCATCTTTTGGATTTCATCTTCAGTTAATCCAGAAGACGCTTCAATACGAATATCTTGAGATTTTCCTGTTGCTTTATCTGTTGCAGATACTTTAATAATACCGTTAGCATCAATATCAAAAGTTACCTCAATTTGTGGTACACCTCTTTGTGCTGGTGGAATTCCGTCTAAGTGGAAACGTCCAATCGTTTTATTATCTGCCGCCATAGCACGTTCTCCTTGTAATACATGGATTTCTACTGATGGCTGATTATCTGCTGCGGTAGAAAATACCTGAGATTTTTTTGTTGGGATTGTTGTATTTGCTTCGATTAACTTAGTAAATACGTTACCCATAGTCTCAATACCTAAAGATAATGGTGTTACGTCTAATAATAATACGTCTTTTACATCTCCTGTTAATACACCACCTTGTATTGCTGCTCCTAAAGATACAACCTCGTCTGGATTTACACCTTTACTTGGCGCTTTACCAAAGAAACTTTCTACTGCTTTTTGTACTGCTGGAATACGTGTAGATCCACCAACTAAGATAATTTGGTCAATGTCACTTTTACTTAATCCTGCAGACTTTAATGCAGACTCACATGGCTCTATAGTACGTTTTACTAAATCGTCTATTAATTGCTCAAATTTACTACGTGTTAATGTGCGCACTAAGTGTTTTGGTCCGCTTGCTGTAGCTGTGATATATGGTAAGTTGATTTCAGTTTGCTCAGAAGATGATAATTCTATCTTAGCTTTTTCTGAAGCTTCTTTTAAACGTTGTAAAGACATTGGATCTTTACGTAAGTCCATGTTTTCTTCAGCTTGAAACTCGTCTGCTAACCAGTTAATGATTTTTTCATCTACATCATCACCACCTAAATGTGTATCTCCGTCTGTAGATAATACTTCAAAAACGCCATCTCCTAACTCTAATATAGATACGTCATGAGTACCACCACCAAAGTCAAATACTACAATTTTTTGATCTGTTCCTTTTTTATCTAATCCATAAGCTAAAGCTGCTGCTGTAGGCTCGTTGATGATACGTCTAACTTTAAGACCAGCAATTTCTCCTGCTTCTTTAGTAGCTTGACGTTGACTATCATTAAAGTAAGCTGGTACAGTAATTACTGCTTCGCTTACGTCTTGTCCTAAGTAGTCTTCAGCTGTTTTTTTCATTTTTTGAAGTACCATTGCAGATAATTCTTGTGGTGTATATAAACGACCGTCAATATCTACACGAGGTGTATCATTATCACCTTTTACTACTTTATATGGTACACGTTCTGCTTCGTTTTTAGACTCAGAATATTTGTTACCCATAAAACGTTTAATAGAATAAACAGTTTTTGTTGGGTTTGTTACTGCTTGACGTTTTGCTGGATCACCAACTTTTATCTCTCCGCCTTCAACAAAAGCGATTACAGAAGGTGTAGTACGCTTACCTTCTGCGTTAGGGATAACTACTGGTTCGTTACCTTCCATTACAGAAACGCAAGAGTTAGTTGTTCCTAAATCGATTCCAATAATCTTACTCATAATTTTATATAATTTATTTTTTTGTTGTGTTTTAAAAACTTATTCGACGTCATTAAGTCAATTAATATGCCAAGACATTTTTACTGACACGATGTCATATTTAAATTTAGATAATCAATAAACACAGTATTTTAAAACATAATTGTAACTTTATAAAAATTAAAATTTTAGTTATGAAAAAATTATTGTCCTTAGTTATTGTCGCTTTTTTATTTGCTTGTGAAGGTCCGCAAGGTCCTCCTGGATTTGATGGTCAAGATGGAGGATTAATTGTTTCTAGTGCTTTTGAAATTGCAATAGATTTTACTGCTGAAAATAATTATGAATTTATAGAGCCATATGGTTTTGATTTGTTTCCTTACGACATGACACTTGTGTATATTTTATGGGATACAGATAACGGTCAAGATATCTGGCGATTGTTACCTCAAAGCACCACTTTTGAAGACAATACATCTTTAACTTACAACTTTGATTTTACTCAAAACGATGTAAGGTTTTTCTTAGAAGGAGATACTAATTTTAGTACTTTAGATCCTGTTTGGACAAATAATCAAATATTTAGAGTTGTAGTTGTTCCTGCAGATAACGTTGGTAGAGTTGATTATTCGGATATTAATAATGTTATAGAGCTACTTGATATAAAGTCGTTTAAAAGACGATAAACTTTATTAATAGTTAATATTTTCTCTTTTTTATTGTAACACAAATAACAAATGTATATTTGCGAAAAATATAACGTTTTCGTAAATGGAATGTATCTCGGTTTTTGATATGCTTAAAATTGGCGTAGGCCCATCAAGTTCTCACACTTTAGGACCTTGGCGTGCTGCCGAACGCTGGATTTATGAGCTAAAAGCAGATAACTTTTTTGACCGCATTATTAATGTAAAAGTTGACCTATATGGGTCATTATCCTTAACAGGAAAAGGTCATGCTACTGACTTAGCCGTTATGCTAGGTTTAAGTGGTGCTGATCCAGAACGTATACCTACCGATACTATTGACATTGTAATTGCGTCTATCACTAACACGCACAAATTAGTTTTAAACAATGAGTTAGTGATTCCTTTTGAACCCGAAAAAGATATTGTGTTTAACCGTGAGTTTTTACCGTTTCATGCAAACGGAATTAAGTTTACCGCTTACGCGGAAAATGAAACGCATGAGTCTACATTCTACTCTATTGGTGGCGGATTTGTGGTTAAAGAAGAACGTACTGTACATGAAGAAAATGTAGAACTGCTTAAAGAATTTCCATACCCTGTTCACAAAGCAACAGAGTTGCTTGAATTTTGTCATAAAGAAAATCTTAGTATCTCTGAAATTGTACTTGAAAACGAAAGATCACTTCGCTCTGACGAAGAAATAGATTTCGAATTAAATCGCATTTGGCAAACCATGTTAGAATGTATGTTTATTGGTTGTCATACCGAAGGTAATCTACCAGGCGGATTAAATGTAAGAAGACGTGCCTACGATACACACAAACGATTAAATATCGAAGTACCTTACACAACACCGCAAGAATGGCTAGAAAGTATAAGAGAAAGTGAAGTTAAATTTAGACAAATCCTTAAATGGGTTAGCTGTTTTGCTTTAGCTGTAAATGAAGTTAACGCATCTTTAGGTCGTGTGGTTACAGCTCCAACTAACGGAAGTGCTGGTGTAATTCCTGCTGTTTTGATGTATTATATGGTTATTGAAAATCATGATGGCGATTTTAGCGACATAAAGCGTTTTCTTTTAGTAGCTAGTGAAATTGGTAGCATCTTTAAAAAAGGTGCTACAATTAGCGCTGCAATGGGCGGCTGTCAAGCTGAAATTGGCGTATCTTCTGCTATGGCTGCTGGTGCCTTAACCGAATTACTTGGTGGTACACCAGAACAAGTGATGATTGCTGCAGAAATTGCAATGGAACATCATTTAGGTCTAACCTGCGATCCTATTGCTGGTTTAGTACAAATACCATGTATAGAACGTAATAGTATGGGCGCAATAAAAGCTATTAATGCTGCCGAATTAGCTTTAGATACAGATCCTAAAAACGTAAAAGTACCACTAGACAAAGTAGTAGATACCATGTGGGAAACCGCAAAGGATATGCATACTAAATACAAAGAAACTAGTGAAGGTGGATTAGCAGTTAGAGTAAGTTTGTCTGATTGTTAGAAACAACATAAAAAGAAAGTGACTAAGTCAAAAAAAAAATGCGATAATACTCGGACTATTTATCTTCAGCTCATTATTCGTAAGTTTATTTCTTACAATTATTGCTTTTAAAGATATTCCAAAATACAATAGTCCTTACATTTTTACTGCAATCGTAAGTATTATTGGGATATTTCTAGGGTATTTAGTATTAAAGAAAGTAAAACCATTAATTTTAAGATTTAGCCTTAAGAAAAATGATGATGGCACAATGAGCGCACTAGTATTAATGATAACTACTGGCATTATATTTTTTGCTTTCAACGAATTAAATATTTATTTATCACAAAAAACTAAATGTGATTCGTTTTATATTACAAATAAGTACCGTGAAGAAAGTGGTTTTAGAAAACCTGAAATTAATACTCTAGTAGTTGACCTAATTAATAAAAAGGAAACTGTTGTTAGTAAGCACGAATTATGGTTATCTAAAGAAATCGGAGACAGAATTAATTTGTGCTTCTATGAATCATTTTTTGGATTTAACTACACCGAAATAAATGAATAAAATATGATATTTATCTAAGTGCAAATCCAAAAATTTATGTCTCTCTTCTGCCCTATTTTCTAAATACTTAACTTTTGCTTCGAATTAGCCCAAGAAAACATCAGATATAATTATTCTTCACAAACTTTACGTCTGGTATCTACTAAAAAGAAGATTTTCCAAGCATTATCTACTTTTATTAACTGAAATGAATTAACGCCACAATGACTAAACTGGTCGTTAAACCAAAACTGGTAAGGTGTCCAAGCATTTGCCATATTTCCGTCAATTTTAATATCAAAACTCAATAGCTTTTCTTCAAATTTTTGATTTTTAGGAATTGATAAAATTGAAGTTATAAATTTTGAATAGTCTTCGGTATGTAAAATGGTTTTTCCTTCTCGGTTAGTCGCTATGGTTTGTAACGTTACATCTTTATAAACCACTTTATTTAATAGTGTAGAATCCTGTGTATGAAAACCTTCAAAAAACGTTTCGATAGTTTTTTGTACTTCAGCTTCACTTTGCGCAAAAGTTTCGACAGAAATAAAAAGCAAAAAAACATAGAAAATTGATTTCATCTTAGATATAATTTATTGTAAATATAAGATTTTCAACTAAAAGAAAAATTTAGCAATACGCCTTAATTTTAGTATTTTTACAGTCTATCAAATTAAAAATTATGTCTACCGCAAAAAAAGAATATAAGAGAGTTACTGTAAAAACATTAGTCGATATGAAGGCTAATAACGAAAAAATTTCTATGCTTACCGCTTACGATTATACTATGGCTACTATCGTAGATGGCGCTGGTGTAGACGTAATTTTAGTTGGTGATTCTGCAAGTAATGTAATGGCAGGTCATGAAACTACATTACCAATTACTCTTGACCAAATGATTTACCATGCCTCTTCTGTAATTCGTGCTGTAAAACGTGCGCTAGTAGTGGTAGATTTACCGTTTGGAACTTACCAAAGTGATCCTAAAGAAGCGTTGCGATCTGCTATTAGAATTATGAAAGAATCTGGCGGACATGCTGTTAAGCTTGAAGGAGGAAAAGAAGTAAAAGAATCTATTAAACGTATAATAAACGCTGGTATACCTGTAATGGGACATTTAGGGCTTATGCCACAATCTATCTATAAATTTGGAACTTATACAGTAAGAGCTAAAGAAGAATTTGAAGCTGAAAAACTAAAATCTGATGCAATAATGTTAGAAAGAGCAGGTTGTTTTGCTATTGTTCTAGAAAAAATCCCTGCTACATTAGCTAAAGAAGTTGCAGAAAGTGTGTCAATTCCTGTAATTGGTATTGGTGCTGGTAATGGTGTAGATGGTCAAGTATTAGTTTTACACGATATGATTGGCATGACACATGAATTTAATCCAAGATTTTTACGCCGCTATATGAATCTTTATGACGATATGACTTCTGCAATATCTCAATATGTGGATGATGTAAAATCGGTTGATTTTCCTAGTGAGAAGGAACAGTATTAATCACCGATTATTAGATTATTAGATTGTTAGATTGTTGGATTAATTAGACTATTATTTATGCATAGATTTAAGGATTTAGAAATTTGGAAACGTAGTAGAAGTTTTTGCTCTGCTATTTATAAAGTGACTTCTGACTTTCCTGAATCTGAAAAATTTGGGCTAACAAATCAATTAAGACGAGCTGCTGTATCAATTCCATCTAATATAGCTGAAGGTTCTTCAAGAAAATCAAATAAAGATTTTGCTAGGTTTTTACAAATAACATTAGGTTCTGCTTTTGAAATTGAAACTCAACTTCTTATAGCTTCTGATTTAAACTTTATTTCAGATGAAGATTTAGAATCTTTATTGAATGAATTAAATTCAATAATAAAAATGACTTCAAAGTTTAATTCTTCTTTAAGTTAATCTAAAAATCTAATCATCGAATGATCCAAAAATCGAAGCATCTATCCAACAAAAAAAATCTTCAAGTTATATACGAAGACAACCATATAATTGTGGTTAATAAACGTGCTGGAGATATTGTGCAAGGTGATAAAACTGGTGATAAACCGTTAAGCGATGTAGTCAAATCTTATTTAAAAGATAAATACAACAAACCAGGAAATGTCTATTTAGGAACGGTTCATCGATTAGACAGGCCTACTTCTGGTTTGGTGATTTTCTCTAAAACTAGTAAAGCATTACCAAGATTAAACAAGATGTTTGCAACTAAAGATATAACCAAAACCTATTGGGCTTTAGTTAAAAATAAACCTAAAAAAGATTCAGATAGACTTGTTCATTGGCTAAAAAAGAATCCTAAAAACAATAAATCTTACGCACATTCTACAGAAGTTAAAGACAGTAAAAAAGCTATTTTAAGCTATCAAATTATCAAAAAACTAGATAATTTCTACTTATTAGAAGTTACTTTAGAAACAGGTAGACACCATCAAATACGTACTCAATTATCCACTATTGGTTGTCCAATAAAAGGCGATTTAAAATATGGTTTTGATAGAAGCAACAAAGATGCTAGTATAAGTCTACATGCCAGAAATATTAAATTTATTCATCCTGTTTCTAAAGAAGAGTTAGATATTACAGCACCATTACCAAAAGATCCTGTTTGGGACGCCTGTATTTAGTTTAATAATTCTTATTTTTATTAAAAAAGAAATAAGGCATGATTGAAGCTATAGTAAATTCTCAAAAAGATTTTTTTAAAACTGGTAAAACCAAAACTATTGCCTACAGAAAGCAATTACTAAAACAGCTTCAATCAGAATTAATTAACCAAGAAGATCTTATTGTTAAAGCGCTTTATAACGATTTTAAAAAACCAGAATTTGAATCTGTTATAACTGAAACAGCAATTGTTTTACAAGACTTAAAACGTACAATAAATAATATAAACAAATGGGCAAAACCAAAACGTGTATTTCCTAGCCTATTAAATTTTCCTTCATCAGACTATTTATATTCTGAACCTTACGGAACAGTTTTAATTATCGCACCATGGAACTATCCTTACCAACTAGCTTTAGCTCCATTAATTGGTGCTGTAGCAGCAGGAAATACTGTAGTGCTAAAACCAAGCGAGTTAACACCTAATACATCAGCTTTACTTACAAAAATTATAAAAAATGTTTTTCCACCAGAATTTGTAACCGTGGTTGAAGGTGGTGTAGATACTTCTACCAAACTTTTAGATCAAGTTTGGGATTACATTTTCTTTACTGGTAGCGTTGGTGTTGGTAAAATTGTAGCTAAAGCAGCTGCACCAAATCTTACACCTATAACATTAGAATTAGGAGGAAAAAACCCTTGTATTATTGATAAAACTGCTAATATAAAACTAACTGTAAAACGTATTGTTTGGGGTAAGTTTATTAATGCAGGTCAAACGTGTATTGCACCAGATTATATTTTAATTGATGCGTCTATTAAGAATAAGTTTTATGAAGTTTTAAAAGATGAACTTATAACTATTTACAGCAAAAACCCTGAAAAATCTTCAGATTTTGCTCGTATAATTAATAAGAAAAACTTCAATCGACTATCAGAAATGCTAACAAACGAAAACTGCGTAATTGGTGGGCAAACTAATATGGAAGATCTTTATATTTCTCCAACAATAATTGATGAACCTTCATTAAACAGTAAAGTGATGGAAGATGAAATATTTGGTCCTATTTTACCTGTTACTTCATTTAAAAATTTAAATGAAGTGCATAAAATTATAAACCGCTATCCAAAACCATTAAGCCTTTATGTATTTAGTACAAATACTACACAAGCCAAAAAATTAATTAAAGAATTTTCTTTTGGTGGTGGTTGTATTAATGATACTGTTGTTCACTTTGCAAATCATAAATTACCTTTTGGAGGTGTTGGCAATAGTGGGATTGGCGCTTATCACGGAAAGTATACTTTTGATACTTTTAGCCATAAAAAAGCTATTGTAAAAAAAGCAAATTGGCTAGATATTCCCTTGCGATACGCACCTTATTCTGGTAAATTAAAAAAATTAAAATATTTATTAAAATGGATCTAAAGTATCGTGTTTGTAAGGATAAAGTAGTTCTAAAGTAACACCATCACCTGGTTGAGATATTAATTGATATTCCATATTAATTAATTCTGCTCGACTTTGCATATTTAATAATCCTGCGCCTTTATTAACAGTGGTCATATCAAAACCTACACCATCATCTTTAGCTATAATCTTCAGGTGATTTTCTTGATAATCTAAAATAACAAATAGGTTTTTTGCTTCAGAATACTTAACGGTATTAGAAAAGAACTCTTGAAGAATTCTAAAAATAATTATTTCGTGTTTTTTATTTTCAAATTCTACTATATCTCCTTTTACATTAAGCTCTGCACTAGCAAACTTCATCTTTTTAAGGCGATCTAATTCATTACTGATAGACTTTTCAAAACCTATATTTAAAATAACTTCATTATTTAATGATCTAGAAAGCATACGTACTTCTTTTAGACTTTCTTTTACAGTATCTGAAGCATCTTTAAATGAATTTAACACGTCATCATCACCTAATTTTGTTTTCAAGATATTAAGTTGCATACTAGCAGCTGCCAATAATTGACCAACATTATCATGAAGTTCCCAACCAATATTTTTTAAAGTTTGTTCTTGTATTTCTGTCTGCGCATTGGATAATTCTTTTTCAAATGCTTGTTTCTGCTTAATTTTATCTATCAAAAGCTTATTTTTTCTTTTTTGGAATACTATAAAAAATAAGATTACTAAAGATGTAATTGCTATTAAAACAAATATCATGTAAATAAGCAAATATCTTTCTGCAGCTGTTGATGTTGCTGGATCTTTTAATAATAAAATTATAAAATTACTCATTGACTTTTTCTGGTTTAGATATTAATAGCCCTACAGCAAATACAATATACATCATAAAATTTAAGGACAGAAAAACCTGCCATTTTAAAAGAATATATTTCCAATCACTATTAACCATATAAACGTCATAAAATGTTAAAGGTGTAACTACAATCCACCAAAAAAATAGTCCTACTGTTATATAAAAATAAACTGATTTGTAAAAATTTATAATCTTATCTGTTAACAATAATTCTACCAAATAAAGCACGCAAGATGTTAAGACTAATATACCTGCCAAAATTGATATTATAGGCGGTATTTGACTAAAAAACAAGTCTGGATTTATTAGCAAATATATAACTGCAGATAAAAAATAAGCTACAGTTAAATATTTTAAAAACAGTTTAAATCTGATGTTTTCTAAAATTTTCTGATAGAATATGGATATAGATATTACAACACCTATTAAATAGGTTAAGGTAAACCACCAATAGTTAACTTTAAAAATAGAATTAAGTATAGGTTTTAAAAACTCAAAAGTATTATAGTAATTAGAATAACTTCCAATAAGTTCTATAAAAAAACTAAACCAAATAATTTTAATAAAAAAAGTAGCTGGTGTTCCTTTATGTTTTTTGTACGTAATAATTCCTGCAATAACTGCTACTAACTCAACAAAATAAGTTAGGTATGAATAATTTTCAATAAAAAACTTTTCCAAAGCTCTTAATTTGGGTAACCGTGTCCTGGAGGAATTCCGTTGTGTCCCATATCTAAAGCATCTGCATTTGAGATATCTTTAGGAGGAGAAGATCTTGTATCTCCTTCTTGAGTTGGTACCATAAATATAGTTGTTAAACCTCCATCACCAAAAGTTGTGTTAACTCCTAAATATAAACGTATTCCGTTAGCGTTTAAAGAATCTTGAGCATAATTAACATAATACTCCATATCTTCTATAGAATACCAAGATGAACGGTTTTCTTCTCCTTTATAAGCTACTGAGTCGTTTACTGCTTTTCTATAAGTGGTCCAATTATCACTTAAATCTTGGGCTTGACTTGGAGATATGATTCCTTTTGGTACAACGCTAGTTGGTGGAGCTGTTGTTAATCCAGAAGGACAGAAAAAATAATAAGAAACAAAAGCACCGATAATTAATCCTATAATTAGGCTAAGTAAATTTTTCATTTTTGGTTAGTTTAAATTAATAGCTAATATGTGGTTAAATGTAATAAAAAAAATTTAGTATAATCATTATAGCAATTTAATGCTTATTAGTTTACTACTTAATTATTTTAAGTAGTTGTATCTGGCTCTGATTTAATAAGACCATAACCAAAAGTAAAATACATTAGTATAATAGAAAATACGTTAATCGTTCTTTGTAGTGCTATAAAACTTTCATCATTTGTATTATAGTAGCTTTCAAAAAAATAGATTGGTGTCTGTATTATTGTAAATATTAAGGTTGCAGTTGCTACATAAAAGGGTAATGATTTATAAAATTTAATAATTGAATCGCTATTAATTAACTCTATAAAATAAAGTGAAGTTAATACGACTACCAAAATCATATGAAGCATTGTAATATTTAAAATACTACTGTTAATTAATAGGTCAAACTTGTAAATAAATAGTATAATTTGATATAATATTAAAATTACACTAAAGTACTTGACAACTTTTTTGAAGAAATTTGTTTTTAATACTTTGAAAAAATAAAAGGATAAAAATATAGATACGCCTATATCCCACATTAAGGTATACCACCAAGTATTTTGATAAAAAACGGTGTTTTTTAAGGCTAAGTTAACCCAATTATCATCAGGATAACCTCTTAAAACATGTGTATAAGCTCCTACTGTTTCAACTATATTAACGTAAATTAAAAAATATATAAAAAGCCTAGCAGCATTATCATTTTTATATTTTTTAAACAAAAATATACCAATAATAGCTGCTAAAACTTCTGCACTTTTAAAAAGTAAATCGTAATTTGATTTTATAAAATATATAAAAGAATCCATTAATTATTGAGGATAATTAGCAGGTGGCGGATCGCCTCTTAAGCCTCTATCCATACCTTCTGCGCCTTCAATATCAATATTTTTACCGTCTTGTTCTTGTGTTGGAACCATAAAAATAGTTGTCATTCCTTTTGGGTCTTCTTTAGTAGTTTCTACACCTAAATAAAAACGAACGCCATTAACATTATCGTTATTTTCTTTTATATAGTCTAAAAAGTTTTGCATATCATCTAAAGAGTACCAAGATGATCTATTGTCTGGTTGTCCTGCAGCTGCTTCATTAGCTTTTGCTCTTAAGTTTGTCCAGTTGTCGTTTAATGTCTGTGCTTCTTGAGCAGAGATTATTCCTTGTGGTTTTGGCATTTGGTTAATTTTAGTTTGATTAATAACTCATTTACTTCATAAAAGTAGGAAAAATTTTGTTAATGTTATAAATCAACTAACCCAGCCAACCATCACGATCTAAACTTCTATACTGAATTGCTTCGCTTATATGATTACCCAAAACGGTTTCACTTTGCTCTAAATCGGCAATAGTTCTGGCTACTTTTAAAATTCTGTCATAAGCTCTAGCCGAAAGATTTAATCGCTCCATTGCTGTTTTTAAAAGCTGAAGTGAAGCATCATCCAACTTACAATATTTACGTATTTGTTTGGTAGACATCTGCGCATTGTAATGTACATTCTCAAAATCTTTGAAACGTTTTGTCTGGATTTCTCTAGCTTTAGTTACTCGCTTTCTAATATCTACAGAACTTTCTGCTATTTGATCATCCGACAATTTTTCAAAAGGTACTGGCGTTACTTCGATATGAATATCTATCCTATCCAACAACGGACCAGAAATTTTGCTTAAATACCGTTGCATCTCGGCTGGACTTGAAGTTACTGGCGCATCTGGATCGTTAAAATAACCGCCAGGACTTGGATTCATACTAGCAACTAGCATAAATGATGATGGATAAGTAACCGTGAATTTCGCACGAGAAATGGTTACTTCTCTATCCTCCAAAGGTTGACGCATTACTTCTAAAACTTCTCTTTTAAATTCTGGCAACTCGTCTAAAAACAACACACCATTATGACTTAAAGAAATTTCTCCTGGTTGCGGATAGCTTCCGCCACCAACTAAAGCGACATTAGATATGGTATGATGCGGACTTCTAAATGGTCTTTGCGACATTAATCCTGTGTCTTTTACACGACCAACGACACTGTGTATTTTTGTGGTTTCTAAAGCTTCATGCAACGTCATTGGTGGTAAAATGCTAGGCAAACGCTTGGCTAACATAGTTTTTCCTGCACCTGGTGGACCAATTAAAATAATGTTATGTCCTCCAGCTGCAGCAATTTCCATGCAACGTTTAATGCTTTCTTGACCTTTAACGTCTGCAAAATCAAACTCGGGGAAATCTAGATTTTTTTCAAATTCTTTTCTGGTATCAATTTTAACTTGCTGCAATGCTTCACCTTTATCAAAAAAATTAATTACTTCTTTAATATTTTCTACACCAAAAACCTCTAAATCGTTTACTATTGCTGCTTCTTTAGCATTTTGCATAGGTAGAATAAATCCTTTGTAACCTTCTTCTCTAGCCTTAATTGCAATGGGCAACGCACCTTTTATAGGTTGTAAATTTCCGTCTAAAGACAACTCGCCCATAATTAAATAACGGTCTAAATCTTCGGCTTTAATTTGTTTAGATGCTGCTAAAATCCCAATAGCTAACGTTAAATCATAAGCAGAGCCTTCCTTACGTAAATCTGCTGGAGACATATTAATAATTATCTTTTTTCCTGGTATTTTATAACCGTTATTTTGTAACGCAGCTGCAATACGATAATTACTTTCTTTTATAGCATTGTCGGGCAATCCAACAAGATGATAACCGATACCGGTATCTACATTAACTTCTACGGTTACAGTTGTTGCTTCGACACCAAAAACGGCACTTCCAAATACTTTTTTAAGCATAAATGATTGGTTTAGAGTGTTAATATATAAATTTTGAATGAATTGTCATTTTTAATATAGTTTTAAATCGAGGTTATTAATAAATAATAAATTCTTTACTTTCGTTTTATTCAATTCAATGCAAATGAAAAACACTCAAAAAATTGGATTGGTTTTAGGACCTATCGTTTTTGTACTCTTACTATTATTTTTTAAACCTGAAGGTTTATCTACAGAAGGTCGTGCTGTATTAGCTGCTACAGCTTGGATTGCTATTTGGTGGATTACAGAAGCAATACCAATTGCGGTAACTGCATTATTGCCAATTGCACTTTTCCCATTGTCTGGCGGACTTAATTTAAGTGATACTACAAGTGCTTTTGGACATAAATTTGTGTTTTTATATTTAGGCGGTTTTATAATCGCTATTGCTATTGAAAAATGGAATCTTCACAAACGTATTGCCTTAAATATCATTAAAATTATTGGGTTTAATTTAAAACGAATTATCCTTGGGTTTATGCTAGCTACCGCGTTTTTATCTATGTGGATTAGTAATACGGCTACCTCGGTGATGATGCTTCCCATTGGTGTAGCTATCATTTTACAGTTAAAAGATAATCCAAACACACCAGAAGACGAAAACTTAACCTTTGGAAAAGCCTTAATGTTAGCAATTGCTTACAGTGCTTCTATTGGTGGAATTGCCACATTAATTGGTACGCCACCAAATTTAGTGTTAGCCGGAGTCGTTTCAGATATTTATAATTACGAAATCACCTTTTTACAATGGTTTATGTTTGGGTTTCCTATTTCAATTATATTATTATTTATCTGTTGGAAATACCTAACCGAAGTTGCTTTTAAATTTGAAAAGAAAGAATTTTATGGAGGAAAAGCCGAAGTTAACCGTCAATTAAATGCTTTAGGCAAAATTAGTTACGAAGAAAAATTGGTCGCTTTTGTTTTTGGTCTAACCGCCTTTTTTTGGATTACGCGTTCCTTTTTATTTAAAAACATTTTACCGGCTTTAGATGATACTATTATTGCTATTTCTTTTGCTATTGTATTGTTTTTGTTACCGTCTAAAAAACAAGGAACAAAGTTGATGAATTGGGATGATGCGGTAAAAATCCCGTGGGGAATTATTTTATTGTTTGGTGGCGGAATGGCTTTAGCAAAAGGTTTTGAAACCACTGGCTTAGCCAAATGGATCGGAGAACAAATGACCACTTTTGCAGGCGTAACCACTATCATTTTACTATTATTATTAATTGCTGCGGTTAATTTTTTAACCGAAATCACATCCAATTTAGCAACAACCGCAATGCTTTTACCGGTGTTGGCTCCTATGGCTATTTCAATAGATATTCATCCATTTGTATTAATGGTTGGAGCTGCTGTTGCGGCGTCTTGTGCTTTTATGCTACCTGTTGCAACGCCACCAAATGCTGTAGTTTTTGGATCTGGTTATTTACGTATACCAGATATGGTAAAAAAGGGATTTGTGATGAATTTAGTATCAATCATTTTATTAACCTTGTTTGTTTACTTTATCCTTCCATTACTTTGGAATATTACAATCGAAGGATTTCCTGACGCATTTAAACATTAAAATGAATTAGAAATTTGATTTAAGAATGAAATCATTCTAGATTCTGTATAATAAATATTGTTTTTATGATGAAAACCAACGTGACCGCCATATTTTGGTAGTTCTAAAAATAGATTGGGATTGCTTTTGGCTTCTTCTATTGGATAACATTCTTTTGATAAAAACGAATCGTTAAGCGCATTAATTAATAACGTCGGTACTGAAATTTGGTTTAAAAACTGAAGACTACTAGATTGCTCATAATAATCGTAAGCATCTTTAAAACCGTGTGCTTTTGAAGTATAAGCATCGTCAAAATCTTTTAAAGTCTTTACCGACTTTATTATGGAATTTGAAATTTTTTCAGGATATAAAACCTGTTTTTCTTTCAGTTTTTGCTTTAAATCTCTTAAAAATTTAATGGAATACATTTTATTTTCTAAAGCCATCAAACGTTGCAAAGATCCTTTTAAATAAACTGGTACCGAAACTGCTACTGCTGCTTTAATTTGCTTTGGTATATCTTCCGTTTCACCTAAATATTTTAAAATAACGTTTCCGCCTAAACTAAATCCGTTTAAGTAAATTGTATTGTAGTGATAATGCGTTGTAATGTGATTAATAACGTCTGCTAAATCGTCTGTTTTACCAGAATGATACGACTGAAAACTTTTGTTGACTTCGCCACTACAACCTCTAAAATTAACACAAACAGCATCCATATTATTTTGGTTAGCTATTTTAGCCGACCCAAGTACGTAATGTCTATTACCGTTACCTTCTAAACCATGTAAAACTATTAGTAACTGATTGGTTTTTTTAGTTGAAAAACTCCAATCTAAATCTAAAAAATCTTGATCTGGTAAAATAATACGTTCGCGTTTTTGGTTGACACCTTTTACCCTACGCCATAATCCTGAATAAATCGTAGCTATATGACCATTACGGAATAGTAAATTGGGTTTGTATGTTGTTGTTAAAATTGGCATTAGACTTCTACACTTGTAAACTCAAACTTACCACCATCAAACAAGCCTTTATCACTTAACTTTAATGCAGGTATAACTAACAATGCCATAAACGATAACGTCATATAAGGCGCGTGTAAAGTGGCGCCAAAATCTTTTGCCATTTGGTCTAATTTGGCATAGGCTTTTCCAATTGTTTCGGCATTTTGGTCGCTCATAATTCCTGCAACTGGTAATGGTACAACGTCTTGTTTTGTGTTAGAAACTGCGCAAATTCCACCTTTATTTTCAATAATTAAGTTTACTGCTTTACAAATCGCTTCATCATCTACGCCAACAGCAATAATATTATGAGAATCGTGACCAACCGAACTTGCGATTGCGCCTTCTTTTAATCCAAAATTTTTGATAAATGCTATTGCTGGCGTGTCATTTTTATAACGATTAACAACCGTCATTTTTAATATATCAGTTTGGGTATTAGAGACTAAATTTCCGTTTTCTATTGTAGCTTCTGCCAAGATTTGGTTAGTCACTAACTCGCCATCTAAAGCTTCAATTACTCTAATATTTTTTGCTTGACTTTCTACTTTAAAATCGGAAACCTGCTTCTTCTCTGTGTTGAAATTATTAAGGTTTTCAAAATTAATATGAGGCATTAAAAATGTACCATTATCAAAAACTAATTCGCCATTAATATAGGTTTGTAATGTTTTAAATGCTTTTAAATCTTCAACTACAATAAAATCTGCAGTGTCACCTTCATTTAATAATCCAACGTCTAAATTATAATGCTTTACAGGATTTATACACGCTGCTTGTAACACGTTAAAGACATCGTTACCTTTTGCGACTGCTCTGGCGCATAATTTATTTATATGATGCAATAATAAGTCGTCTGGATGTTTATCGTCACTACAAAACATGATGTTTTGATAATGCTTTGGAAGTAAATCTATAAGCGCTTCGAAGTTTTTGGCGGCGCTACCTTCACGAATAAGGACTTTCATTCCTTTTTGCAATTTTTCTAAGCCTTCTTCGTAGGTAAAACACTCGTGATCGGTTGTAATACCTGCGCTAATATATTTGGTTAAATCGTCACCACGTAAACCTGGCGCATGACCATCAATAGGTTTGTTATAATGTTTTGCCCATTCTATCTTTTTTAAAACCTCAGAATCATCAAATAAAACGCCAGGATAATTCATCATTTCGGCTAAATATTTAATGTCTGGATTTGCCATTAAGGTTTTTATATCATCAGAATTTATAACAGCTCCAGCCGATTCAAAAGTGGTTGCAGGCACGCAACTTGGCGCTCCAAAATTAAATTTAAATGGTGTTTGCTTTCCGTTTTCAATCATAAACTCGACACCTTTTACGCCTAACACGTTGGCGATTTCATGCGGATCGCTAACAGTTGCAACCGTACCGTGTTTGACGGCTATTTTTGCAAACTCGCTAGGTACTAACATCGAGCTTTCTATATGAATATGTGCATCTACAAAACCAGGTAAAATGTAGTGTTTTACATTATGCTTTTCTTTTTTTATAGCTTTAATTTTTCCGTTTTCTACTAAAATACTTCCGCTAAAAATTGTTCTATTTTGTATGTCTACTATTTGACCTTGGATTGTTTTCATTCTTATTTATTTATGTCACAAAATTAAACTAAAAAAAATCCTGCATTTGCAGGATTAGTTTTTTATTTCTTGAAGTTTTCAACGCCTTTTTGGAGCCATTCAAAATACTCGTCTGCGTTTGGTGTGTACGCAGTTGTGTGATTTAACAATTCCATATTATGATTTAACAACACATAAAATGGTTGTGAGTTATTTTGAAAGTTTAGCGTTTGTAAGGTCGCCCATTTATCGCCTATCGTTCTAATATTTTTTAAATTTCCGTTAGGTTTTACGTATTTAAATTGCTCTTCTTTTGGCAGTTCTTTACGATCATCTACGTATAATGAAATAATGATATACTCTTCTTTAAGTATTTTATAGATTTTACTCTGACTCCATACTTGTTCTTCCATTTTACGACAGTTTACACAAGCCCAACCTGTAAAGTCTAACATAATTGGTTTGTTTGCAGCTTTTGCTGCAGCAATACCTTCATCTAAATCTTTATAACAATCTAAACCTAAAGGACACTCTGAATCTTTTTCATAAATACTATATGAAATTGGTGGCGGAAAACCACTTAACGCTGTTAAGTCCCATGTTGGATTTTTTAATATTCCTGGTGCTATATAAATAACAAATGAGATGACTAAAACAGCTGTACTAATCCTTAAAAAGCTTAACTTTTTTAATGGACTATCATGCGGAAATTTGATTTTTCCTATTAAATAAAGGAACAACCCAATACCTAAAATTATCCATATTGCTAAGAAAATTTCACGTTTTAAAAGTCCCCAATGCGACACTAAATCTGCATTTGATAAAAATTTAAACGCCATAGCCAGTTCTAAAAATCCTAAAACTACTTTAACGCTATTTAACCAACCACCCGATTTTGGCAATGCATTTAACCATTTTGGGAACATTGCAAATAAGGTAAACGGTAATGCTAAAGCTAAACCAAAACCTGTCATACCTGCAGTTAATTGCATTGCGCCACCATCACTTGTTAATGATCCTGCTAATAATGAACCTAAAATTGGTCCCGTACAAGAAAACGAAACAATTGCTAAGGTTAACGCCATAAAAAATATACCAATAAAACCACCTATGCTTGATGATTTTTCGTCCATTTTATTTCCCCAAGACGCTGGTAATGTGATTTCGTAAAAACCAAAAAATGAAAACGCGAAAAAGCCTAAGATTAAAAAGAAGATAATATTAAGCCATACATTGGTTGAAATAGTATTTAAAATTTCTGGATCTAAAGAGTCTAAAAAGTGAAATGGTAAACTTAAAAGCACATAAATTAAAAGAATGAAAAATCCGTATAATATTGCATTTGCAATACCTTTTTGACTGTTTTCTGCGCTTTTTGTGAAGAATGAAACTGTTAAGGGAATCATTGGGAACACACAAGGTGTTAATAATGCTATTAAACCGCCAATAAAACCAAGAATGAAAATACCAAAGTTGGTTTTTTCTTTAACTTCTTCTTGTTTGTAATTGTTCCAACCTGTAATATTTAAATCTAATTGTCTTGATTTATCTAAATTTTCAGCATCAATTTTAGTGGTTTCTATTAAAATTTCTGTTCCATCTAAATTATTAACAAACTCAAATGTAGTTGGTGCTAAACATTTCTCGTCATCACAAGCTTGAAAAAACACTTCTGCTTCTATTTTTTTTAAGGCTGGATTTAAAACTTTTATTTTTTGAGTAAAAATCGCTTTGTTTTCAAAATAAGTCACGTCCATTTTAAAAGCTGCTTCATATTTAGTCACGCTTTTAGATTCTTCAACTTTTCCTACTAATTCGTAATCTTTATTGATATCATTAAAAGTGAATTCAGTAGCAATTGGTCCGTCTAAACTTGTATTTTTTTGAGAATAAATGTGCCATTTCTCGTCTAAATCTGCGGTATAAATTAGTTGATACTCTGTATCGCTTAATTTTTTAATTTCTGAACTCCATTTTACAGGTTCAAAAACTTGAGATTGACCTTCTTTTAAAGTAAAAGTAACGATTTCACTTTCAAAAATACATCTGGCATCATCACAAGCTTGATAACTAATTTCGGCTTCAATTTGTGATATATTGGGATTTTTAAGCTTTATTTTTTGAGTAAAAGTTGCTGCATTATCAAAATAAGTCAAATCCATTTGAAATACTTTATCAAACTTAGTAATACTCTCGCTTTCTGTAGCTTTACCAACTAATTTAAAATCATTTTTTAAAGCATCTTCATTATAGATAAACTCGGTAGGAATTGCGCCACCTTCTGGTAAAGTTTGAGAATATAAATGCCAATGATCTTCTATATCTGCTTTGTAAATCAGATTATATTCTGTATCACTAATTTTTTCGACTTCTGTAGACCATTTTACAGGTTCTATTTGAGAAAAAACAGTTTGAATTGAAAACAGTACAATTAAAAAAGCTAATAAATGCTTCATTTTTGATATTTAATTTTTAAAATGTCTTGGGTTTGTTTAGTTAGTTTAAACCTATTATCTGCTCTGTGATTTATCACCCAAACCACTTGGTGATCACTACACAATAGCAAGGTTTTTTGTTTGTCTAGCAAAGATAATTTTTCGTCTTTAAAAAACTTGCTAAGTTTCTTTTTTCCTTGCATTCCTAATGGGTAAAAATAGTCGCCTTTTTCCCAATGTCTTACAGTTAAAGGATACTTTAACGTTTTTTTATCAATATAAATGGTGGATTTATCTGTTTCGCCTATTTCTTCGACAGACTCTATACATAAAATTCCGTTTGGTAATTTTATTTCGTTTTGATCTTCAAGAATTGTAACTGTTTGATTGTTTTCTTTTGAAGAAAATTCACTTAAAATCAAATAATCTCTATCCTTTAATAGTTGATGCGTTTTAGAAAATACCAACTTTCCGCTTTGCGCTTTTAGTAAATTTTTAATGTCTTTCCATTGTGTAAAACCATAATCTTTAAAGATTTCAAATAAATAAGCTTTTGGATTATTTAACTCTTCAAATTCTGAAATTTTATATGAAATTTGGTTATCGTCAATGGTTACAATTGCTTTATTTAAAAAGGAATCTACAGCACCTTCTACGATAGCTGAACTATCATTTAAATGCGTCAATGTCTTTTGAAAGTTTGCTAAAACATCTGGATTTATGTCTTTTAAAACAGTAATCACATCATGACGCAACTTATTGCGTAAGTATTTTGTAGAGGCATTGCTGCTATCTTCTCTCCATTTTAAATGGTTTGTTTTTGCATAATCTTCAATCTCTTCTCTTGAAAATGATAACAACGGTCTAACGATAGTTTCATTAACTTCAGGAATACCTTTTAAACCTTCTAAACCTGTACCACGTGTTAAGTTGATTAGAAAGGTTTCTAAATTATCATCAGCGTGATGCGCTGTTAAAATGTAATCAAAATTTAATTGTTCTGATAGTTCAAAAAACCAATCGTAGCGAAGTTGTCTTGCGGCTAATTGTATGGATAGTTTTTCGTTTTTTGCAAAACTTTCTGTGTCAAAATTTTGGATAAATACTTCAACATCTAAGTCTTCAGCTAGATTTAAAACAAAACTCTCGTCAGCGTCACTTTCATTTCCTCTTAAATTGAAATTACAATGTGCCAAAGCAAAATCCAGCTTTGCCTCTTTACACAAATGCGTTAAAACCACCGAATCTACGCCGCCAGAAATAGCAATCAACAGCTTACTTTCTTTTAAAAAAGGAAGTTGTTGATTTATGTGATTTTTGAATGTATTTGCTAGATTAGGCATTAGTTGGAATAAGGTGTTAGGTGTTAGGCAAAAGGCATTAGTTGTTAGGTTTTAGGTGTTGGCTGTTAATTTTTTGATTAAAGCGTTTAACATTTTTTCAATTTCGATAGAGGTTTCTAAAATAGTATTTATTTGTTTTTTAGTGGTAAACCCAAGGTTTATACAAATCTGAAATTGTGTTTGCATTTCAAACAATGATCCTCTTGAAATTTGTAAAAAACGCACATAATCTTTTATGTATTTTCTTCCATAACCTTCTGCTATATTTGAAGGTATTGAAATACAACTTCTTTTAAGTTGCGAAGTTAGTCCAAACTTTTCTTCTTCAGGAAATGATCTTAAAATTTTATATACTTCAGTTACTAAATCTACAGACTTTTGCCAAACAATTAAATCCCTATAACTCTTAACTTTCATATATATTATTTTAAAATTCCCAAATATTCTAACTTATCTCATTTCCCTTATTACTTATCCCTTTTTCCCTTATTTATTACTTCTCAACAATTGTCTGACTAATCCTCCAAAACTGTTCGCATAGCTTTGGCTTTAATCAAGCATTCTTCATACTCTTGTGTTGGGTCACTTTTTGCTGTTATTGCGCCACCAACCGAGTAGCTTACGTACTTTTTAGATTGATTGTATAAAATACTTCTTATCACTACATTAAAATCGAAATCGCCTTCTGGTGAGAAATAACCGACAGCACCAGAATATAATCCGCGTTTTGTAACTTCTAAATCTTCGATAATTTTCATTGCCGAAATTTTTGGAGCGCCAGTCATACTTCCCATCGGGAACGTGGTTTTAATCACATCTACTGGATGTACATCTTCCCTAACCTGAGATTTTACTGTAGATATCATTTGATGGACTTGCTCAAACGTATACACCTTACACAACTCTTCTACTTTAACGCTTCCTTTTTTGGCAGTTAAAGACAGATCGTTACGTACTAAATCTACAATCATAATATTCTCGCTACGCTCTTTTGGATTAGCAACCAAATCATGTTTTAACAAACTATCGATCATAAAATCTTCGTCACGTTTTGCGGTTCCTTTTATGGGTTGAGAAATTATAGTTGTTCCTTCTTTTTTTAAGTAACGTTCTGGTGAAGCACTTAATAAATACTTGTCATTTTGCTTTAAAAATGTAGCAAATGGCGGCGTAGAAATGGCGTTTAACTTATTGTAAATCTCTAACGGATTTATCGTTGTATTTTCAGCATAAAATTCTTGACAAAAATTAGCTTCGTAAATATCACCACGATGTATGTGAGCTAACATTTTTTTTAGCTTTTCAAAATATTCATCTTTATGAATACGAAGATGAATTTTAATTGGTGATTTATATGAAGGTTGTTCTACAATTTCAAAATTTGATATAGTTTCAAAATCTGTATCCATTTCATCATCAACCATTTTTAGATAGTGTAATTCAACAGAATTTCCTTTTAAAAAAAATAGTTTTTTAGGTTGAAAAAAATACAAATCTGGAAAATGTAATCCGTCTAAATTTTCTGATTTTAGAGGCTCAACATCATTTTTTAAATCATATGATAAATAGCCAAAAATCCAATCGTTAGTCGTAGTTTGGTAATCTTTTAGTTTATCAAAAGCTTGATGAAAATCGGTTTGTAAACTAGTAAATGCATCTACAGCCAAAACCGCATCGTAATTAGAATATTGCTGTTTATAATTATTACTGTCCAGCCAAATAATATCTTCAAATTGGTTGCTCCAGTTTAACAAATGCTGTTTAAACTGTTGGACATTAGCAACTTTATATGTTTTATGTGTTCTCAAATAAAAAAATTGAAGTGTAAAGTTAAGCAGATTTAAGAAAAAAACGATTAATTTGACAGTAGTTTAAAACCAATATTATGTTTCAATTATCAAACGACTTATTAAACATCAAAGTGAAAGCTAAAGGAGCTGAGCTTTGTGAGATTTCTTCAGTTAAAAATAACCGCCAATTTATGTGGCATGCAGATCCAAAAGTTTGGGCTAGTTACGCTCCAAATTTATTTCCAATAATTGGATCGATGAAAGACGATAGTTATGTTTTTAATGAGAAAACCTATCATATGCCAAAGCACGGTTTTGTTAGACATAATGAAGATATTAAACTTTTAGAACAAACCGAAAATAGCTTAACGTTTAGCTTGAAACAAAACAAACAAATAAGCGAATGGTTTCCGTTTGATTTTGAATTTTTATTGAAATATACCCTTACAGATAACACATTAACCTTAACTCATACAGTTAAAAATCTAGGCGATTCTGATATGTATTTTTCAATTGGTAGTCATCCTGCGTTTAAATGTCCTTTTTATGATGATGAGAATTACACCGATTATCATTTAGAATTTGAACATTCTGAAACTGCAAAAAGTTACTTACTAAATATGGATAACGGTCTTATTACAGACCAGACAAAACCAGTTTTCAATACCAAAAATACCATTAATTTAAAACCTGATTTATTTAATGAAGATGCTTTAATTTTTAAAGATTTAAGCTCTAAAAAAGTAGCTTTAGTAAGTAAAAACCACGGAGAAATTTTAAATGTTAGTTTTCTTGATTTTAAATATTTAGGGATTTGGGCTAAACCAAATGCGCCTTACGTGTGTATAGAACCTTGGTTGGGAATTGCAGATCACGAAAACACCAACCAAGACATTACTAAAAAAGAAGGTATTATTAAATTAGCAGCAAATAAAACATTTACAGCTAGCTACAGTATACAAATACATAAGCAGCATTTAGAATAAACAAAATATAAGTAGTAGTTTTGTAGCCTAAATTATAGCTGTGACTTTTCAAGATTTAAAATTAAACACACCATTATACAATGCTATTGACGATTTAGGCTTTACCTCGCCTACGCCAATACAAGCAGAAGCTTTTAGTATTGTTGCAAGTGGTAAAGATGTGGTAGGAATTGCCCAAACAGGAACTGGTAAAACCTACGCCTACATGTTGCCTATCTTAAGAAATTTAAAATTTTCAAGACAGGATAATCCACGTGTTTTAATTTTAGTTCCAACTAGAGAACTTGTAGTACAAGTGGTTGATGATATAGAAAAACTAGCCAAATACATCAATGTACGCGTACTTGGTGTTTATGGTGGCACAAACATAAATACCCAAAAACAAGCTGTAGCACAAGGTTTAGATATTATTGTTGCTACACCAGGAAGATTATACGATTTGGCGGTTAGTAGAGCTTTACAGCTTAAATCTATCCAAAAATTAGTGATAGACGAAGTTGATGTGATGTTAGATTTAGGGTTTAGACATCAATTAATCAACATTTTTGATATACTTCCAGAACGTAGACAAAACATTATGTTTTCTGCAACAATGACGGAAGATGTAGACGACTTAATTACCGACTTTTTTATTGCTCCAGAACGTGTTTCGATTGCAGTTTCTGGTACGCCTTTAGAAAATATAGAACAAACTAAATACAGCGTCCCAAATTATCACACAAAAAAGAATCTTTTAATCGAACTTTTAAAAGACGAAGAAAATTACAACAAAGTCTTAGTTTTTGTATCTAATAAACGTATGGCAGATCGGCTTTTTGAAGATTTAGATGAATTTTTTAAAGAAGAATTATGTGTCATTCACTCTAACAAAACGCAAAATTACAGACTTCGTAGTATTGAGCAATTTAGAGAAGGTGTTAACCGAATTTTAGTTGCAACAGATGTTATGGCACGTGGTTTAGATATTGATAATATTAGCCATGTTGTAAACTTTGATACGCCTGAATATCCAGAAAACTACATGCATCGTATTGGTAGAACTGGTCGTGCAGAACGTGAAGGTCATGCTTTAGTATTTTCTACTGAAAAAGAACAAGACGCGTTAGAACGCATTGAGAAATTAATGCAAATGGAAATTAATTTAGTTGAAATACCTGAAACAGTTTCAATTTCTGAAGAATTAATTCCTGAAGAACGCGAAGTGATAAAAGAGCGTTACAATCCTACAAAACGAAGACTTGACGAAGATGCACCAGGACCTGCTTTTCATGAGAAAAAAGAAAAAAATAAAAAGGTTAATTTAGGTGGAAGTTACAAACGCGAAATCGCTAAAAAATATAAAAAACCTAAAACACGAGGTGATAAAAATTATAATAAGCGTAATAAGAAAAAATAAAAAAAGCCAATCGTAAAGATTGGCTTTTTAGTTTTATTTATTTGCAAGTCTTAAAATAAATATTCCTATTCTAGTTACAACAAAAGAAAACAATCCAAAAGTTGCCGTTAACAAAGATATTTTTAATCCGCCAGCAAATATAGATGGATCTGGATTACCCATTGCTTCTACACTATCAAACGCTTGAATAAGCCCTAAAACAGAACCTAAAAAACCTAAAACCAGAGCTAGCAAACTAGCATCAATAGCTAGTTTTAGTATTTTAAAAGTTTGCTCTTTGTTTGATTTTAAAGAGATAAAACCTTTAATGATAAAGAATAGCGAAGTTAATAATGCCAATAGTATTAAAGACATAAAAAGCGGTCCGCCTTCATAAAAAAGATTGGCAACTAAAAATTGTTGATTTAAAATAGTTAGTAAAGTCATAATTTCATTTTTTGATTAAACCTGCTACAAACTTATTTTTAAATAGCTTAGGCTTTTACAAAATGCGATAAACAACCTAATTAGATATCGATTTAACAACATGTCAAATCACTTGCTAAATTGGTTATTGGTCTACAAAATAAAAACTCAAAAATTAAAAATTGTAATATTGTATATATTTTTTTAAGCATTGAAAACTCAAAAATTAATCAAATTATTACTTTTTAAAGCCACTAAACACATACTATTTTGGTCTGTTGTGCTTTTATTTTTCACTTATTTTTTTAGTGCTGGAAGTAAACATTTTAAAGATACTTTAATGTTTAGCACGTTTTTAATGCCAACTACTATAGCGACTACTTATGTATCTATTTACAAATTAATACCTGATTATTTAATAACAAAACGATATACAGCGTTTACGGTATATAGTGTTTACACCTTAATTATTTCGTTGTATTTAATTATGCTGTCCATATTTTTTAGTTTGATTTATTTATCAAATTTTGAATTTGATCAAATGAATCCAATTACTAGAAACATCATTTTAGTAACTTCTAGCGTATATCTTGTCGTTATCTTGGTAAGTGCATTTAAACTATTACAGCTAAACTTAAAATCGAACAAAAAAACAGCTTTATTAGAATCTAAAATTTTAGAAACTCAGCTAAAACTAAAAGAGCAAGAGCTTAATTATTTAAAAATGCAGATTCATCCACATTTTTTGTTTAACACATTAAATACAATGTATGGAGCTGCTTTAAAAAAGGCTGATGACACACCAAACATGATCTTAAAACTATCTAATCTTCTTGATTATTTATTATACCAAGTTGATAAACCGTTTGTTAGTTTAGAAGATGAAATAAATCATATAGAAGATTATATAAGTCTTGAAAAAATGCGATTTAATGAGACCTTAAACGTGTCTTTTACTAAAGATATTCATTCAAATACTATAAGTATAGCGCCGATGCTTTTTATTCCTTTTGTTGAAAACAGTTTTAAACATGGAACTTTAAAAAATGGTGTTTTGCACATAGATTTATCTATAAAAACAACTTCAGAAATCATTATTTTTAAAATTTCTAATAGTAGCTTAAACAAGAAAAATCAAAATGAAGGTATTGGTTTACAAAACATTAAAAAACGTTTAGAATTGTTATATCCAAATCAATATCAATTAGATATTTTTCAAGAACCATCTAAATTTACAGTTAACTTACAGCTAAATATTAAATCTAAACTAACTAATGAGTAATCCTATTTCTTGTATAATTGTAGATGATGAAAATGTGGCTAGAGAGATCATAGCATCGCACTTATCTAGAATAGAAAATATTGAAGTTATCGCACAATGCAAAAATGCTATTGAAGCTTTTAATTTTATAAATAACAATGCAGTAGATCTTATTTTTTTAGATATTAATATGCCTGAAATTTCTGGAATTGCATTTGCAAAATCAATAAATAAGAACATTAAAATAATATTTACTACTGCCTATCGTGATTATGCTGTAGAAGGTTTTAATCTTCAAGCTGTAGATTATTTATTAAAACCTATTTCTTTTGAAAGATTGTTACAAGCTATAAATAGATATTTTGAAGTTAGTACGCAACAAATTGAAACACAAACACAACCTTCAGAAACTAACGATTTTATTTTTGTTCGTTCAGATAGACGTATGTTAAAAATTACGTTTAAAGACATTATTTTTATAGAAAGTTTAAGTGATTATCTAAAAATTCATCTAAAAGATCAGTCTATCATTACCCGAGAAACTATTAGTGCAATTGAAGCTAAACTTCCACAGAAAGATTTTTTAAGAATACACCGATCATACATTGTAAACTTAGCAAGTATTGAGTCGTTTACCAATGAAGAAATGATTGTAAACGGTAAGTGTTTAACCATTAGCAGAAGTTATAAAAAGGATGTAATAGCTAAACTAGAACGTTTTTAAACTCTACTTTTTTTCTGATAAATGATTTTCTATATCAGTTAAATGATGATTTAGCGCATCTACCGAAATCTGAATTTCTCTTATCAAAAAACCTAAGGATAAAATTAATAATAACAGTGCAACTCCAAAAACCCAAACGGCTATATCATTTTGTTCTATGTAAACCAAAAACATAGTTAGTACACAAAGTAACAAACTAGAAATACCAAAAATCTGCATAGATCTTGTTAAGTATAACCGTTTTCTTAAGTTATTAATTTGAAGTAAAAGTGCTTCGTCTTGTTGTTGTAAAAACTTTTCTTTTAAGTTTCTTACAACAGACGCATAAGCTAAAAACCTGTTAGTGTAAGCCAGCATGATTAAGGATATTGCTGAAAATAATAAGGCTGGCGTTGTTAATGTTAGTTGATTCATATATTTTTTAAATTAAAAAAAGCGAGCTAAAAAGCTCGCTTTAATTTTATATAAATAGTCTTTTTAGTGTTTTACTATACATGTAAAGCTCTATCTTCTGTTGCTGCTAAAGCAGCTTCTTTTACAGCTTCTGCAAAAGTTGGATGTGCATGAGACATACGCGAAATATCTTCGGCAGATGCTCTAAATTCCATAGCAGTTACTGCTTCTGCAATTAAATCTGCACAACGTGCACCAATCATATGTACACCAAGTACTTCGTCTGTAGTTTCATCTGCAAGAATTTTTACAAATCCATCGATGTCTCCAGATGCTCTTGCACGACCTAAAGCTCTAAACGGGAATTGTCCAACTTTGTATTTAGTTCCTGCTTCTTTAAGTTCTTCTTCTGTTTTACCTACTGCTGCAACTTCTGGCCAAGTATAAACTACACCAGGAATTAAGTTATAGTCAATATGTGGTTTTTGACCAGCTAAAGTTTCGGCAACAAAAACACCTTCTTCTTCAGCTTTATGCGCTAACATTGCTCCTTTTATAACATCACCAATTGCGTAAATGTTACTTGCAGATGTTTGTAAATGCTCGTTTACTTCAACTTGTCCTCTATCGTTAAGTTTTACTCCTGCAGCTTCGGCGTTAAGTCCGTCTGTATAAGGACGACGACCAACAGACACTAAACAATAATCGCCTTTAAACTCTACAACTTCACCTTTTTTATTTTCTGCTTTTACAACAACTTCATCTCCGTTACGCTCTACAGATTGTACTTTGTGAGACACCATCATGTTGCATTTTGCTTTCTTAAAAACTTTATTAAGTTCTTTAGATAATCCTGCATCCATAGTTGGAAGGATACGATCCATATACTCTACAACTGTTACTTCTGCACCAAGACGTCTGTAAACTTGTCCAAGCTCTAAACCAATAACGCCACCACCAATAATAATTAGGTGTTTAGGCACTTCTTTAAGTTTTAAAGCTTCTGTAGAAGTAATAATTCTTTCTTTGTCAATGTTTATAAATGGTAAGCTAGAAGGTTTAGATCCTGTAGCTATAATAGTGTTTTTAGCTTCAATTTCTTCTTCTTTTTCTCCTTTAATAGTTATGTGGGTTGCATCTTTAAAGCTTCCTACACCTTGGTAAACATCAATTTTGTTTTTCTTCATTAAAAAGTCAATACCTCCAGTAGTTTGATCTACTACAGATTGCTTACGCGCAATCATTTTTTCTAGATTTACTTTAACTTCTCCAGGAATTTCGATACCATGATCTTCAAAGTGTTTTGTTGCTTCTTCATAATGATGAGAAGAGCTTAATAACGCTTTACTTGGTATACATCCTACGTTAAGACAAGTACCTCCTAAAGTTGAATATTTTTCGATTATTGCGGTTTTCATACCTAATTGTGCACAACGTATTGCGGCTACGTATCCACCAGGTCCAGAACCTATAATTGCTACATCGTATTGACTCATATGTGTTGATTTTTCGCTTTTGCGGAAATTAATTTTATTAAAAACTAATACAAAAATACGATTTTGAATGTAAACCTCTAAGTATAATTTTGAATAATTTGTCTAAGCTTTAGAAGAAACTATATAACCTAAAAAAGCCCATTGTTAAATCAAACAAGAGTTCTAAATCTGATTTAAAACAGGCTTATATTTATTGATTAATAGCATTGTAAAATTGAGTATATCTTAAAGTTTGTGCAATACTCAATTTGAGTATTTTTAAATTATATTATTTAATTTAATCATTGCTACTAGTTCTCCTGTAGATGAAAGTTTTAATTTTTTCAAGATATTTCTTCTGTGTGTATCTACTGTGTGAGAACTTATATTTAGACTTTCTGAAATTTCTTTACTTGTTTTATCTAACACCAAAAGTCTAATAATATCACGTTCTCTATTAGAAATTCCTTCTTTAAGTAGTTTTTGTGAGAAGTTGTTAAAGTAAACCGTTTCATATTCATTTTGATCATTTAAAAGCTTTGCTGTTGCTGTAATTTGCATATTTATTTTAGGATCTAAAACGGTATAATGTGCTAAACCTATAATGGGTTTCATTTCATTATCAAAATCTAAAGGAGTTGTGTTTTGCACTATATTTACATAGGTTCCTTTTTCGTTTTTAAAGCGATAATTCCAAGTATAATTTGCTTTATTTCTTTGTTTAATAGGTATTTCGGATAAGGTAAAGTCCATTAAATGATGCATGGCAGAAAGCCATATTTCGACATCATCTGGATGAATACGACTCCAAAAATAACGCATACCTTTAATCTTTAAATCGTTATCATCTAGCCCCAAACAGCTAGTAAAATTTTTACTTACATATTCAAAAGTTAAATCTTGTGTGTTTGTAACGCAAAAAAAAGTAGAACTGTAGGGTAAAAACTGATCTAATTCTATAATTTTATTTATGTGAGTCTCTAAAGAAGGTTTTGCGTAAGAATCAAAAATTGTGCTATAAAGCTCTTTAATTTTAGAGTATTTCATAAGGGATAATAGCTAACATTTACACCACAATATAAATATTTTTATTTAAACCGAAATTGCTGTAGTATGTTTTACTTCACTGATAACAAACATACTATGTGTGCTACCAATATGTTTTATATTGGTTAATTTTTCTACCATAAATTTTCTAAACTCTTCCATATCTTTTACCGCTACTTTTAAAAGATAATCATAATCTCCGCTTATATGATAACACTCTATAACTTCGGTTAATTTATTTACTTCTTTTTCAAACTGAATTACATATTCTTGCATATGTTGTATTAGTTTTATGTGGCAAAAAGTAACAAAAGACTTATCTATTTTCTCTTTATTTACTAAGACTACATATTTACTTATAACACCTTGATTTTCTAATTTTTTTATACGCTCAAAAACTGCTGTAACAGATAAGTTTAATTGGTTTGCTAAAGCTTTATTGGTTTGTTTACTGTCGTTTTGTAAAAGTTGAAGTAATTTTTTATCAATATCATCAAATACCATAGTTGAAAAATTTTCTATAAAACAAATTATTATATTTAAAATACATTACTAAATTTCTGTAAAATTATTAAAATTCAGTTTAATTTTCTAAAATATATTAACATCATTGTTTTAAATTCTATTATTTACCAATTTTGATGTAATAAAACTTAAAACTATGTCTTTTAAACCAGCAAATAATATTCAGGATTTACAGTATTTTGGAGAATTTGGAGGTGTAAACCCTTCTATTTCAGACTCTTCAACATATACTTTTTTATCAGCTAAAACCATGTTTGATACCTTTGAAGGTAATGCAGATGGTTGTTATTTATACTCACGCCATTCTTCTCCTTCAAATTTATATTTAGGCGAAGCGTTAGCCGCTATGGAAGGTACAGAAACTGCAAATGTTACAGCTTCTGGAATGGGTGCAATTACACCTGTAATTATGCAGCTTTGCGGAGCTGGTGACCATGTGGTTTCTAGCAGAACTATTTATGGTGGTACTTATGCTTTTTTAAAGAATTTTGCTCCTAGATTAAACATTACAACGTCTTTTGTTGATATAACAAAATTAGATATTGTTGAAGCCGCAATTACAAAAAATACCAAAGTTTTGTATTGTGAAAGTGTTAGTAACCCTTTATTAGAAGTAGCAGATATTGAAGGACTAGCTAATCTTGCAAAAAAACATAATTTAAAATTAGTAGTAGACAATACGTTTTCGCCTTTATCCATTTCACCTGCAAAATTAGGAGCAGATGTTGTAATACATAGTTTAACTAAATTTATTAATGGGTCTAGTGATACTGTTGGAGGTGTTGTTTGCGGCACACAAGACTTTATTAACGAATTAAGAAGTGTTAATGATGGTGCTTGTATGCTACTAGGTAGTACAATGGATAGTTTACGCGCTTCTTCTATTTTAAAAAACTTACGTACACTGCATATACGTATGCAACAACATAGTCATAATGCTAGTTACTTAGCAGAAAAATTTGAAAAATTAGGGTTAAAAACTGTGTATCCTGGATTAACATCTCATCCTTCTCATCAATTATTTAAAAATATGATGAACAAACAGTATGGTTTTGGAGGCATGCTTACCATAGACGTTGGTAGCTTAGATAAGGCTAATGCTTTAATGGAATTAATGCAAGAAAAAAACTTAGGTTATTTAGCTGTTAGTTTAGGATTTTATAAAACCTTATTTTCTGCTCCAGGAACTTCTACATCTTCTGAAATACCTGAAGATGAACAAGAAGAAATGGGTTTAAGTGATGGATTAATTAGATTTTCTATTGGATTAGATGCCGATATAGAGCGTACATACAATATGATGAATCAATGTATGAAAGAAGTTGGTATACTGTAATACTAATTAGATACAACTATAACTAAAGTGATAAAACTAATCTTTATAAATAGCTAAATTATAATAGTTTAAAGATTAGTTTTTTACTTAAATTTTTAAAAAATAACATTTATCAATCTATTAATATCTATACTTAAAACTTAAGTTTTAAATATCGTTTTAACAGATCTGTTAAGTTAACCTAAAAGATAATTTCAATTTGCATAGCTCTGTCTAAAATCGTAACATTACAATTGAAAACTAACTAAACATGCAAGATAACAACCTTTCTGATATTGAAATTAACGAGCAAAGAATTGTAAAAAATAAAGAACTAAATTTTTTAGAAGCCTTAATACCAGTAATCTGCCTAATGGCATTGCTTGCTTATAATATCTTTTTTGTTAATGATCAAGAATGGTTTGGTGCTTATACCAATCAAATTATATTACTAATTGGTGGTGGTATTGCGGCAATAGTAGGTGTATTTAACAAGGTATCTTTTAACTTAATGGGAAAAGAAATCTGGGAAAACTTAAAAAGTGTTTTTGTACCTATTCTTATCTTATTTTTAGTTGGTGCTTTAGCAGGAACATGGCTAGTAAGCGGCATTATACCTGCTATGGTATATTATGGTTTACAAGTTTTAAGTCCAGAAATATTCTTACCTGCTTCTGTAGTTATTGCTGCTATAATTTCTATCGCAACAGGTAGTTCTTGGACAACATCTGCTACTGTAGGTATTGCTTTAATAGGTATTGGTAGTGCGCTAGGTATACCAACAGGAATGATTGCTGGTGCTGTAATTTCTGGAGCCTATTTTGGAGATAAAATGTCGCCTTTAAGCGATACTACAAACCTTGCTCCTGCTATGGCTGGCACAGACTTATTTACACACATAAGATATATGGCTTTTACTACAGTACCTACTGTGTTAGTTACAATTATTATATTTTCTATTTTAAGCGCAACTATTGATACAACAGGTAATGCAGATATAAGTAATCTTTTAACAAGTATAAATAATACGTTTAATATTACTCCGCTTCTATTTATTGTTCCTGTAGTAGTTATTGCTTTAATTTTAATGAAAACCAAACCTCTTATTGCATTATTAACAGGAGTTGTTCTTGCTGCAATATTTGCTTTTATTTTTCAACCTGAAATTTTAACAAGTTTATCAAATTCTAAATTTGCTGCAATTTTTAATTCTATTTTAACAGATACTCAAATAGCTACAGATAACGAAAAACTTAACGAACTATTCTCATCTGGAGGAATGAATGGTATGATATGGACCATTTTATTAATCTGTTGCGCAATGGTATTTGGTGGTATTATGGATGCAATTGGTGCTTTAGCCAGAATTACTAACGAGCTTTTAAAAATAGCAACAACCGTATTTGGTCTTTTTGCAAGTACTGTCTTTAGTTGTTTAGGTTTAAATGCAATTGCTTCAGACCAATACCTAGCAATTGTAATTCCTGGTAAAATGTTTAAAAAAGCATATCAAGACAAAAATTTAGCACCAGAAAACTTAAGTCGTACGCTAGAAGACTCGGGTACAGTAACTTCTGTTTTAATTCCTTGGAATACTTGCGGAGCTTATCAAAGCGGCGTTTTAGGTGTTGGTGTAGCAGAATATTTTGTTTATGCTATTTTTAATTGGCTAAGCCCTATAACCACATTAATTTTTGCTGCTTTTTCAATAAAAATAAGACAACTTACCAAAAAATAATTTTATCTTATTGTTTTTAAAAATATCTATAACCAAAAACTATAGCTTCATAAATTTTTAAAATTTATTTAATACATAAATCTTCAAGTCCTGCTTATATTTGCGACTTAAAATTTATTAATTAATTATATAAAAATTTAATCATGGCATTAGTAGGAAAACAATTTCCAGATTTAAACGTAGACGCAATGAACGAAATGGGTGACACCTTTAAATTAAACGTTCTTGAAGAAGCAAAAAACAACAATAAGAAAGTATTATTATTTTGGTACCCAAAAGACTTTACTTTTGTTTGCCCAACAGAATTACACGCTTTTCAAGCTGCTTTAGCAGAATTTGAAAAAAGAAATACTATCGTAATTGGTGCTTCTTGTGACACTCCAGAAGTACACTTTGCATGGTTAAACACTCCAAAAGATAACGGTGGTATCGAAGGTGTAACTTACCCAATTTTAGCAGATTCTAACCGTAACTTAGCTTCTACATTAGGTATTTTAGATATTACTAACGAAACTTACAACGAAGAAACTGGTGTTGTAACTGTAGAAGGAGATAACGTAACTTACAGAGCTACATACATCATTGACGAAGAAGGAAACGTACAACACGAAAGCATTAACAACATGCCATTAGGTAGAAACGTTGGTGAATACTTAAGATTAATCGATGCGTTAACTCACGTACAAGAAAAAGGAGAAGTTTGTCCTGCAAACTGGGAAGAAGGTAAAGAAGCAATGAATGCTAACAGAGATGGCGTTGCTAGTTACTTAGCAACTCACGCAAACTAGAATAATCCCTTAATTTAAAAAACACCAAATTCTATATTTTAGAATTTGGTGTTTACACTAAAACTTTCAATTATGCTTAAAGAATTAGACCAAGATAACCTACAAGAGTTAGTAAACAGTAATGAAACTGTAGTTGTACAATACTCTGCAACATGGTGTGGTAACTGTAGAATAATGAAGCCTAAAGTAAAAAAATTGGCTAGCGAGTTAGAAAATGTAACCTTTGTTATCGCTGACGCAGAAAAATTTCCTGAGTCAAGAAAATTAGCAACGGTAGATAACTTACCAACATTTGCAACATTTAAAAACGGAAACTTTGTTAATCAAGTACAAACTAACAAATTTGACGTTTTAAAAGATTTAGTTAACGAAGTTGCTTAATTATAAATTATGAAATTACCTGTAATAAAACACCTTACACAGTTTATAGAAGACAACGACGAAGATTACGTAGTTGAAACTATAGAAACTTTAGAAGCCTTAACCGAAGTACCTTCATTAAAAGATGAAGAATTAGATGTTATTGGCGAGTTAATCTCTAATATGTATGGTGCTATTGAAGTCAATAAAATGATAAAAGATGGTACGCCTAAAAAAGAAGCGGTAAACAGCTTTATGCAACGCGTTTTAGGATCGATTGATAAATAGAAGTTATAAAAAACAAAACTTAAAACCACTTTGTAAAAACAAAGCGGTTTTTTTATTTTAAAATTTAACCAAAAGCAATCTGCAAGCCCATTAATATAAATATTAAACCACTTGCTCTATTAATCCATAACCCTGCTTTTGGATTGTTTTTAATAGAGGTTGAAAACCTACTTGCAAACAGCGTTAAAATCACATACCAAATTACCCCTATTAAAGCATAAGTCAACCCTAACAATACAAAAGGTAACGGGTTTTCTATTTCTGATGTTTTAATAAACTGAGGAAAAAACGCCAAAAAGAATAATGCAACTTTAGGATTTAATGAATTTGTTAAAAATCCAGACCAAAAATCATTTTTAGACGTTTTAGCAGCGTCATTCTCTTGGGTATTTGCTAGTTGTAATTTAGTATCTATAAGCCTTATAAAACCTAAATACACTATAAAAATTGCACCAATATATTTCACTAAAATAAATCCTATTTCAGACTGGGCAATAATAACCGTTAATCCTAAAGCAGAAAAAAACGTATGCGTTAAAACACCAACGTTTACACCAATAGCAGATGCTATTCCAGATTTCCTACCATAACTAATAGACTTATTTAACACAAAAAAAGTATCCATTCCTGGTGTCATTATAAAAAATAAAGCGGTAGCCATAAAAGTTGTAAAATTTTCAATACCTAACATCGTTTTTAATATTTAAGTGAAAACAAATTTGTTAAGCAAAGAAATCATGACAATACTAATTTAAAAATACATACTTTTACTCTATTAATGCAATAAATGCATTTGTTATGACTACACAGCAAATAAAATACTTTTTAGTGTTAGCCAAAGAGCTTCATTTTTGGAACACTGCCGAAAAAATGTATATCTCACAATCATCATTAACAAGGCAAATACAAGCTTTAGAAGACGAACTAGGTTTTTCACTTTTTGAAAGAAACAAAAGAAATGTAAAACTAACCGATGCTGGCAAATTCCTGCAACAACATTGGAGCAAAACCATGAATGAACTAGACCAAATACATCGTCAAGCTAAAAAAATAGATCAAGGTAATGCAGGACATATATCTATCTCATATCCAGGTTCTATTACTTTTAGTTTTCTACCAAATTTCTTAGAAATCATTAAAACAAATCTACCAGATTTAAAACTAGAATTAGCCGAACTTACAGACGAAAACCACCAAAAACTATTACTTAACTACGATATAGATATTGCCTTTAGCCGCGATAATATTCAGCATACTAACATACAAACTATAAAACTTTCAACCGAGCCTATTTGTATTGCAGTACCTAGTGATCATTGGCTGGATAAAAATTCCATTGATAATATTAAGAAACTGCAACACGAAAATTTTATAATTACTGGTTTGCATCAAACCACATTTTTTTCATCTTTATTACGCAATTTATTCAATCAACTTGGTTTTGAGCCAAATATTAGTATCGAATCAGATTTTGGTGGTATGATTCTAAATCTTGTGTCTAAAGGACTCGGTATTTCTATTCTACCCTATTCTTTTAAACATTCAAAATTTAATAATGTGCGTTTTATAGATTTAGATCAAACTATAGATTTATACATGCATTGGCGAAAAAATGAAGCTAACAAAACTATTGAAAAGGTTATTGCTTGCACAAAATTATTATAAATAATAAGTTAGGTATAAAATAGAATCGCTCAATTAGTTGATGATGTTAACAGTTACAAAACTCTTAATCACTTTTCTCATTTTACAACATTTGAAAAAGCAACAAAACACGATGAGTTAGTTATGGTTCTTCCAACAGCATGTAATAAACTTATTAACCATTAGAACTAGATGAAAAATATTATGAATCTCTAAAAAAAGCAATTCAAATAAAACTACAAAACCATCCTCCAAATTAAGCACAAATTTCTTAAACACCAGAAATAATACATTTTACGATTTCCTCTGTATATGTGTTTTGGAGTTAAAGTTAACAGCAACAAACAATTAATCCATGTAAAACACTATTATTACAAACCTCAGACAATTCTGAGATTTATTTATTTTAATATTAAATATACCTATAAGTTCATAACAAAACATTATTGCAACAAAGTTGCATTAAAATCATATTCATTATATTTGTTAAGTAAATAAAGATACCTATGAAAAATATATATGATGTTATAATAATTGGTGGTAGTTATGCTGGTTTATCAGCAGCAATGACTTTAGGACGCTCACTTAGAGATGTATTAATTATAGATGCCGGAAAACCTTGTAATAGTAACACACCACACTCACAAAACTTTATTACACAAGATGGCGAAAAGCCACATATTATTGCCGATAAAGCAAGAAAACAAGTATTAGCTTACAATACTGTAAAACTAGTTTCAGATGTTGCTAAAAATGGAGAAAAAACAGAACACGGTTTTAAAATCAGCACACAATCTGGTACATATTACGAGGCTAAAAAACTTATAATAGCCACGGGAATAAAAGATATTTTACCCGACATAAAAGGCTTTAAAGACGCTTGGGCAAAATCTGTTATACATTGCCCGTACTGTCATGGTTATGAGTTTAGAAATAAAAAAACAGCCATAATGTCTAATGGCGATAAGGCGTACCATATGATACCTTTAATACACAATTTAACTAAAAAATTTAGTGTAATAACACAAGGAAAACCTGATTTTACAGAAGAACAACTAACGCATTTAAAACAAAATAATATTAATTTAATTGAAAAAGAAATATTAGAAATAGTACACGAAAATGGTGCAGTAAAACATGTAATTTACAAAGACGGCACTACTGAACCTTTTGATGCCATTTATGCGCAATTACCATTTGAACAACACACAAATATACCTAATAAATTAGGTTGCAAACTTACAGAACAAGGTTACATACAAGTTGACGAGATGCAGAAAACAACGGTTTCAGGAATTTATGCTTGTGGTGATAATACTAATAGGTTAAGATCTGTAGCTAATGCTGTGTATTCTGGTAACCTTACAGGTGCTGTTTTAAATATGGAATTAGCGCATGAAGCATTTTAGCTAAAAAAAAGATAAGTTATTAATATAAAAAACCTCAGATTTTTTCTGAGGTTTTACTTTTAACAATATTCTTTAGTTAGAAAATTTTAATTATTTAATAGATTAACAATAACATCAAGTTTCTTGTCTATTGCATAATCTAAAGCTTTTTTTCCTTCTTTATCTTCAACTGTTTTATCTGCTTTATAATTAAGCAATAGTTTTACCATATCTACTTGATTGTACATTGCTGCATAAATTAATGCTGTAATACCAGCATTGTTTTTAGCATTAATGTCTGCCTCATGTTGCAATAGTTTTTCTGCAATTGAAGTATTTCCTTTAAAAGAAACACCAATTAATGCTGTATTACCAGATGCATCTTTACCGTCAATGTCTGCTTTATATTCTAAAAGAATTTCGGCAATATTTTCTTTATTAAAATAAGTTGCAAAAATTAATGGTGTAAAACCTCTTTGATCTTTAATATTAACCAATTCTGGGTTTCTATTTAATTGCGCTTTTATATTGTCTTCATTGCCAGATTGTATTGTGGCAAAAAATAATTCGTTTTCTGTCATAGCTGTATAAAATAAAAAGAGTGCTTGACACGCAAGCACTCTTAAATTAAAATTGTTTGATTATTTTTTTAAATCATATCGATCTAAATTCATCACTTTTGTCCAAGCTTTTACAAAATCTTTTACAAATTTTTCTTGTGCATCATTTGCGCCATAAAATTCTGCTATAGCTCTTAATTCGGTATTAGAACCAAAAATTAAATCGGCACGTGTTCCTTTAAATTTCACTTCTCCAGTACGTCTGTCTCTACCTTCAAAATATCTATCGTCTTCACTTGTAGCACTCCATGTGTACGTAAAATCTAAAATATTTGTAAAGAAATCGTTTGTTAACGTTTCTTTTTTATCGGTAAATACACCATAATCAGAATCGTCAAAATTGGCACCCAAAACTCTTAATCCTCCAACTAAAACAGTCATTTCTGGAACAGTAAGCGTTAAAAGATTAGCTTTATCAACAAGTAAGTCTTCAGCTGCAATTTCTAAATCAGATTTAATATAGTTCCTAAAGCCATCTGCGATAGGTTGTAAATAATTAAATCCTTCAATATCTGTTTGTTCTTGTGAAGCATCGCCTCTACCTTGTGCAAATGGCACTTCTATATTATGACCTGCTTTTTTAGCTGCTTGTTCAACACCAACATTTCCCGCAAGTACAATTAAGTCTGCTATTGAAACTTCTCCTTCAAAATCGGTTTTAATACGTTCTAATTTTGATAAGACTTTATCTAATTCTTTTGGATTATTAACTTCCCAACTTCTTTGTGGTTCTAAACGAAGTCTTCCACCATTAGCGCCACCACGTTTATCCGATCCTCTAAACGTTGAAGCAGATGCCCAAGCAGTAGTTACCATTTGAGATATTGATAATCCAGAATCTAAAATCATTTCTTTTAAATTAGAAATATCGCCTTCAGATAATTTATAATTTACTTTAGGAATTGGATCTTGCCATAACAATTGTTCTTTTGGTACTTCAGGACCTAAATAACGGTCTATTGGTCCCATATCTCTATGTGTTAATTTGTACCATGCACGTGCAAAAGCATCTTCAAACGCTTTATGATCTTTATGGAATTTCTGAGAAATTTTTAAATATTCAGGATCTGTTTTTAAAGCAATATCTGCAGTAGTCATCATTAAATCTTGAGTACCATTTGGATCTCCAGCTTTTGGTGCTTTTCTAGCTTTAGATGCTTCAGTTGGTTTCCATTGGTATGCTCCAGCAGGACTTTTGGTTAATTCCCAATCATAATTTAATAATACATCAAAATAATCGTGATCCCATTGTGTTGGGTTTGGTGTCCAAGCACCTTCTATTCCACTAGTAATTGTATCGTCTAAAACTCCAGTACCAAATGTGTTTTTCCAACCCGTACTCATTTCTTCAATAGAAGCACCATGTGGTTCAACACCAACATATTTGCTAGGATCTGCTGCACCATGAGCTTTCCCAAACGTATGTCCACCAGCCACTAACGCTACAGTTTCCTCATCATCCATCGCCATACGACCAAAAGTTTCTCTAACATCTTTAGCAGAACCCATAGGATCTGGTTTTCCATCTGGTCCTTCAGGATTTACATAAATCCAACCCATCATAACTGCTGCTAAAGGATCTTCGAGATCTCTTTCTTCTACATCTTTACTATCGCTGTAACGCGCTTCATTTGCGCCCCATTCTGTTTCACTTCCCCAATACACATCTTGCTCTGGTTCCCAAATATCTTCTCTTCCTCCTGCAAATCCAAAGGTTTTAAAACCCATTGACTCTAAAGCACAGTTTCCTGCTAAAATCATTAAATCTGCCCAAGATATTTTTCGTCCGTATTTTTTCTTTATAGGCCAAAGTAAAAGTCTTGCTTTGTCAAGGTTACCATTGTCTGGCCAACTATTAATTGGTGCAAATCTTTGGTTACCGCCACCAGCGCCACCACGACCATCTCCTACCCTGTATGTTCCTGCACTATGCCAAGCCATTCTAATCATAAATCCACCGTAATGACCGTAATCTGCAGGCCACCAATCTTGAGAGTCTGTCATTAAATCTATCACCTCTTGCTTTAATTTTGCAAAGTCAAGACTATTAAATTCTTTAGCATAGTCAAAATCATCGTCTAAAGGGTTTGAATTTGGTGCGTGCTGACGTAAAATATTTAATTTTAATTCGTTTGGCCACCAATCGCGGTTTTTCACTCCGCCACCAGCAGTTTTTTTGATAGTTCCGCTAAGAAAAGGACATTTTGCTGAACTTTCATTAATTTCAAAGTTCTCTCCATTAGGATTTTCATTAGAATTGCTTTTCATATTAATAGTTTTATAGTTTTTATAATATTTCACTAAAATTAACTATTAAATTTACAAAAAAATGATCAAAAAAATTGATTATTACTATTTAAGTATAAGTTAAGTTTATGTAATTTTACAAAACAATAATTTCAAATTATAATAATAAACAGTGTTTAAAAAGTGTGTTTAACGTATTATTTTTAAATTTGAAAAAAATTAAATGTTATGGCAAAAATAACCCTAGGAGGCAATCCTGTAGAAACTATTGGAAATTTACCTAAAGTAGGTAACGATGCTCCAAATTTTAATTTAACTAACACAGATTTATCAGAAAAAACACTTGCTGATTACAAAGGAAGCAAAGTGGTTTTAAACATATTTCCTAGTGTTGATACTGGTACATGTGCAACATCGGTAAGAACTTTTAACAAAAAAGCATCAGAAGTAGAAAACACGAAAATAATTTGCATATCAAGAGACTTACCTTTTGCTATGTCTAGATTTTGTGGCGCAGAAGGTATTGACAATTTAGAAATGTTATCAGATTTTAAAACAGGTGAGTTTGGTAATGATTATGGTTTAGCGTTTAAAAATGGACCTTTTGAAACTTTACATTCTAGATGTATTGTTATTTTAGATGAAAATGGAAAAGTAATTTACACAGAACAAGTAGAAGAAGTAGCAGACGAACCTAACTATGAAGCAGCTCTAAGCGCTTTATCTAATGAGTAATACAAAAGAACCTTTTATTATAAATCGTCTTAAAAGTGTAAAATATGCCTTTTTAGGTATGTTACGCTTAATTAAAACAGAAGCTAGTATACAGATACAATTTGTTATTGCAATTATTGTAACTGTTGCTGGCTTTTATTACTCCATTTCTAACACAGAATGGATTATGCAATGCTTTGCTATTGGAATGGTTATGAGTATTGAAGGATTAAATACTGCTGTAGAAGAAGTCGCAAATTTTATCCATCCCAATCATCATCCTAAAATTGGAATAATTAAAGATGTTGCAGCTGGCGCTGTTTTTATTGCTTCAATCGCTGCGTCAATTATTGGTTTAATAATTTATATTCCTAAGATTTTTTAAACAATTATCCATTAGGATAAACGTTAACAATTTGTATTTTTACCCAAATTAAAAAACCATTAATGGCCAAAGCAAAAAAAACATCTAAAACCAAAAACAAACCGCGCTTTAAAAAACCTGATTTTACGTTGAACAATCAACAAAAATTAGTCTTAGGTAGCTTTTTGGTTATACTTGGATTTTTGCTGTTTACTGCTTTTTTATCCTTTATTTTTACCGGAAAAGCTGATCAAAGTGCCTTATCAGAATTTACAACTAGAGATGTCGAAACACAAAATTGGCTTAGTAAAGTTGGTGCTTGGTTAAGTGATGTTTTTATCCAACGTGGTTTTGGTATTGCGTCTTTTATATTTTCTGGCTTAACTTTTCTTTCAGGTGTATTTGTACTAATGGATTTAAGCAAAACCAAATTGAGAAGACATTGGTTTTGGGGTACATTAATAATCATATGGTTTTCGGTTTTATTCGGATTTTTCACTTCTAAAAATGACATTTTAAGCGGAACAATAGGCTTTGAAGTCAATACCTTTTTTCAAGATTATATAGGAAAATTAGGAACTGTACTTCTATTAATTTTTGCTTTTATAACCTATTTAGCAATTCGTTTTAAATTTACCCCGCAACGTATAGCTTCGCTTTTCAATAAAGCTAAAGCAGAAATTAAAGACGATTTAAAAGAAGATTTTACTCCTGTTGATAATTCTCATTCTGAAGAAGCAGAAGATATAAAATCTGCTTTTGAAGTCAATAAAGATGTAGAACCTACAATTACTAATCATTCGACAACCGAAACATCTACAACATTTGAAGTGTCTACACCAAAAGATGAAGAAGAAGTTGAAGAACCTATTTTAAAAACTTCGATTAAAGAAGAAAATGGTGAAGAAGACGTTAAAATTGAAGTAGAAACAGTAAAAGAAGAAGAATCTGAAACTGATAATCTTGCTAACAAGCTTGTTGAAGATTTTGGACAATTTGACCCTACTTTAGAGCTTGGTAAATATCAATATCCGCCATTAGATCTACTTAAAAAATATGATAACGAAGGTGTAACTATAAACCAACAAGAGTTAGAAGAAAACAAAAACCGAATTGTAGAAACCTTAAACAACTACAAAATTGGTATAGATAGTATTAAAGCTACCATTGGTCCAACAGTAACACTTTACGAAATTGTTCCGGAAGCAGGTGTGCGTATTTCTAAAATTAAAAACTTAGAAGACGATATTGCTTTATCTTTGGCTGCGCTTGGTATACGTATAATTGCACCAATTCCTGGCAAAGGAACTATTGGTATAGAAGTACCTAATAAAAACTCAACAATCGTATCAATGCGATCTGTAATTGCATCTCAAAAATTTCAAAAATCAGAAATGCAATTACCAATAGCTATAGGTAAAACCATTAGTAACGAAACATTGGTTATAGACCTTGCCAAAATGCCTCACTTACTTATGGCTGGTGCAACAGGACAAGGTAAATCGGTTGGTTTAAATGCGGTATTAACTTCACTTTTATACAAAAAACATCCTGCTGAAGTAAAATTTGTACTAGTAGACCCTAAAAAAGTTGAACTTACACTTTTTAATAAAATTGAAAGACATTATTTAGCAAAATTACCAGATAGTGAAGATGCTATTATAACGGATAACACAAAGGTAATTAACACATTAAATTCGTTGTGTATAGAAATGGATAATCGCTACGAATTGCTTAAAAATGCACTTTGTAGAAATATTTCTGAATACAACGCCAAGTTTAAAGCTAGAAAATTAAACCCTAACGACGGACACCAGTTTTTACCCTATATTGTATTAGTGGTAGATGAGTTTGCAGATTTAATTATGACCGCTGGTAAAGAAGTAGAAACACCTATTGCACGTTTAGCGCAATTAGCACGTGCTATTGGTATCCATCTTATTATTGCAACGCAACGTCCTTCTGTAAACGTAATTACAGGTATTATTAAAGCCAATTTCCCTGCACGTATTGCTTTTAGAGTAACTTCAAAAATAGACTCGCGTACTATTTTAGATGGTGCGGGAGCAGACCAATTAATTGGACGTGGAGACATGCTTTACACACAAGGTAATGATATGATACGTATACAGTGTGCTTTTGTAGATACTCCAGAAGTAGAAAAAATAGTAGATTTTATTGGTGCACAAAAAGCATATCCTGATGCTTATTTATTACCAGAATATGTTGGTGAAGAAAGTGGCACAAGTCTTGATATAGATATATCGGACAGAGATAAACTCTTCCGTGAAGCAGCAGAAATTATTGTAACAGCACAACAAGGATCTGCCTCTTTACTACAACGTAAACTTAAATTAGGTTACAATCGTGCAGGTCGTATTATTGATCAATTAGAAGCTGCAGGTATTGTTGGCGGATTTGAAGGTAGTAAAGCAAGACAAGTGTTAGTACCTGATTTACTAGCTTTAGAACAACTATTAGAAAACGAAACAAATTAAAATGAAAAAGTTATTATTCCTTTTTTTAAGTACAATTTTTACTCTAACAACTTATGCGCAAGACGCTAAAGCAAAAGCTTTACTAGACGAGGTTTCTACTAAAGCAAAAAATTACAAAAACATTAGTATTGACTTTAAATATGTTTTAGAAAATACTGAAGAAAATATTAAACAAGAAACACGTGGTGACGTAATCATGGAAGGTGAAAAATATAGACTTAACATATTAGGTATTACACGTATTTTTGATGGTCAAAATTTATACAGTATAAGCCCAGAAGATGAAGAAGTTACTGTGTCTAAAGTTTCTAATGAAGATCAAAACACAATTACACCTAGTAAAATGCTTAGCTTTTATGAAGATGGTTTTACATACAAAATGGATATTGAACAAAATGTACAAGGTAGAAAAATACAATTTGTAAAATTAACACCTATAGATTCTTCTTCAGAAATCAAATATGTGCTTTTAGGTATAGACAATAAAACGAAACATATTTATAGACTAATTGAAATTGGCAAAAACGGAACTAAAACAACCCTAACTGTTAATTCTTTTAAAACTAACGAAACATTATCAAAATCCTTATTTACATTTGATCAAGAAAAATATAAGGACTACTACATCAACAAATTAGATTAATTTTTTGGGGTGAAAATACTAGATAGATACATATTAACCTCTTACTTAAAAACTTTTATCAGCGTGTTTGTAATACTCATGCTGATTTTTGTTTTACAAGCCATATGGCTATACATTAAAGAATTAGCAGGAAAAGACTTAGACGTAGTTACTATCCTTAAGTTTTTAATGTACATCACTCCTACACTTATTCCTTTAATTTTACCACTTACTATTTTGTTATCTTCTATAATGGTGTTTGGTAATTTTGCAGAAAACTATGAGTTTGCTGCAATGAAAAGTACAGGTATTTCTCTTCAAAGAGCAATGTCTGGTTTAGGCGTTTTCATATTTATTCTATCTATAACAACTTTTTTCTTTAGTAATAACGTTATTCCTTGGGCACATTACGAAAGCCATAACTTAAGAAAAAATATAGCCAAAGTTAAACCAGCTATGGCAATAGCAGAAGGACAGTTTAACGACATTGGTGATAATTTTAATATTAAAGTTGAAGAAAAAAGTGGCGAAAACGGTAAGTTTTTAAAAGGTGTTACAATTCATAAAAAAGGATCTAAGACAATTGCTGGCAATCATACAGTTATAGTAGCTAAAACTGGTGAGTTAGCAAGTCAAGAAGATTCTAACATACTAAAGCTAATTCTTTATGATGGGTATTATTATGATGATACACCTCCCAAAAAACTAAAAGACCGCCAGAAAAAACCATTTGTAAAAAGTGAGTTTAAGAAGCACATTATGAACATTGATTTAACAGAGCTAAATAATGTAGATTTAGACGAAAAAAATGTTGATAATAAATACACGATGCTAAATATAGCAGAGCTAAATCACACTTTAGATTCTCTTAAATTAGAAAGACAAGATAATGTCATGGAGTTTTCTAAATCCATGTACAATAGAACAAACATTGCTACCCTAAACATCTCTTTAAAGTCAAAAAAAGATACTATATACGAAGGACCATTATTAGACCTCTTTGATACTAGATTTAAAGTGCAGTTATTAGATTATGCTGTAAATAATGTATCAAGTACAAAACAAATAATGACTTCTAAAGAAAAAACTCTAAAAAACAAGAGTATTTGGATTAACAAACATGGTATAGAACTGCATAAAAAGTTTGCTTTAGCTGTAGCTTGTATTATTCTATTTTTTGTAGGAGCTCCTTTAGGTGCTTTAATTAGAAAAGGTGGATTAGGGTTACCAATGGTTATTGCTATTGTATTATTTTTAACCTATCATTTTATTGGTTTATTTGCAGAAAATAGTGCTAAAAATGGTAAATTAAATCCAGTTCTTTCGGCTTGGTTTTCCACATTAATAATGTTTCCTCTAAGTATATTTTTAACAAAACGTGCTACAGAAGATAGAGGCTTGTTTGAATTTGACCACATAACAGTACCAATTAAAAAATGGTACAACTCTAAATTTGGAAGTAAAAAATCAAAAACGCAAACAACCAATCAAGACAAAAAAAGAGCTATTGTAGCAGAGGCTTTAGGTGAAACTACTGAAACTATCATTAAACCAAAAGTTAACCCAATAGATAAGACTACTTTAAAAGAATTTAAACTGCTTTCAAAAATTAGCTTTATAACCTATATATTGGCTCTAGCTTTATTTATATTATTTTTTGTTTTCAAAAACAATAAGTTACCACAATTAGCAGAAGCAGGAATACAGATTAGTGCAATATCTTATATAGTTTTTATTTTTAACTATATAAAAACATTTAGGCACTACAGTAAAATACTTAAAACTTTAAATAAAACTAAAGAGACACTTTTATTTAAAATATTAGGTTTTATCCTCTATCCTATTATTCATGTTAATAGAAATCTAAAAATCAATTCTTAAACCTATAAAAGCTTAAAAATAGCTTATCTTTGCACAAATTTTAAGGTAATGAGCACAAAAACAGTTAGCGCAGTAGACGTAAAATTAAACACTATAGAAGAAGCTATTCAAGATATTAAAGCAGGAAAAGTAATTATAGTTGTTGATGATGAAGACAGAGAAAATGAAGGCGACTTCCTAGCTGCTGCCGAATTAGTTACTCCAGAGATGATCAACTTTATGGCAACACATGGTCGAGGATTAATTTGTACACCTCTTACCGAAAAAAGATGTAAAGAATTAGACCTACACATGATGGTTACTAATAATACAGACCACATGGAAACAGCATTTACAGTATCTGTAGATTTAAAAGGTCAAGGTGTAACAACAGGTATTTCTGCTGCAGATAGATCTAAAACCGTTCAAGCATTAATAAATCCAAACACAAAACCTTATGATTTAGCAAGACCAGGTCATATATTTCCTTTAGTAGCAAAAGAAGGTGGTGTTTTAAGACGTACTGGTCATACTGAAGCAGCTATAGATTTTGCCAGATTAGCTGGACTTCAACCAGCTGGTGTTATCGTTGAAATCATGAATGAAGACGGTACTATGGCGCGCTTACCTCAATTAATAAAAGTTGCTGAAAAGTTCGATTTAAAAATAGTTTCTATTGAAGATTTAGTGGCTTATCGTATGGAACACGATTCCTTAATAATTAAAAAGGAAGATTTTAATATAGAAACACGTTTTGGTAATTACAGGTTAAGAGCTTACCAACAAACCACTAATAACCAAATTCATATTGCTTTAACTAAAGGCGATTGGACTAGTAAGGATGAAGTACTAACTAGAGTAAACTCTACTTTAGTCAATAATGATATTTTAGGAACTTTAACTAATAATGCAGACCAAAAGTTAGATAATATGTTTAAAGTAATAAATAAAGAAGGTAAAGGAGCCATTTTATTTATTAATCAACAAGCTGAAAGTATGAATTTATTACAACGTCTTTCGGTTTTAAAAGAAAAACAGGTACCTAATAAAATTACAAAAGCTCCTGCTATAGCAATGGACAATAAAGACTTTGGGATTGGAGCCCAAATACTTCATGATTTAAATATTCATAAATTAAAATTAATTTCTAACTCACAACAAACCAAACGTGTAGGAATGATTGGTTATGGGTTAGAAATTGTAGAATATGTAAATTATTAAAGTGATTCTTTTATAGCTTGAACCATTAATTTAGCTCTTTCTTTCACTTCTGCTTCAGTCCAAGATAATTTGATTAAGCATGAGATATTTCTACCAATAAAGAGGTCTGATTGATCAAATGTTTTATCCTTTAGATAAGACAAACCTTCTTTTACCTCTTTAGATACAGGATATAGTGTTTTTATGTCTTTTAAATGTTCCCATTTACGTACATAATGCCAATTATTATCGTAATAATGAAAACAAGCATCTACACCTTTCTCTTTAAATGAAGCGATAACTTTCCTTGCTGTATCCAAATTAGGTAAAAAGAAATTTAAAAAAGCATAGCTTTCTTCTCCTCCTTCGGGAACAGTTCTAAAAGTAACTTCTTCAATTTCGGATAGCGCATCTCTTAGAGTTGTGTAATTTTTCTTTTGAATAGCTATAAAGTCTTTCAAACGTCTTACTTGAGCTAATCCAACTGCAGCATTAAGTTCTGAAATCCTAAAGTTATAACCTAAAACTGGATGAGATTCTGCTCCTCTATCATTACCAACATGGTCATGACCATGATCACTAAACTGATCTGCATGTTTGGCAAATTCTGGATTATTTGTTAGCACTGCTCCACCTTCACCGCAAGTTATAGTTTTTACAAAATCGAAGGATAAAGAACCTACATCACCGTAAGTTCCTAAATATTTTCCTTTATAAGTACCTCCAACAGCTTGACATGCATCTTCTGCAAGAATTAAATTATTGTCATCACAAATTTCTTTTAAAGCATCTAAATCTGCCATACTACCACACATATGTACAGGCATTATAGCTTTAGTTTTTGGTGTGATTGCTTTTTTTACTGCTTCAGGACTTAAAGTTAATGTGTCGTCTATATCTACTAAAACAGGTATAGCTCCTAGCATCATAATAGCTTCAAAAGACGCCACAAATGTAAAACAAGGTACAATAACCTCATCTCCTGCTCCTACTCCTGCTATTGCTAAAGACGCAGTGACTGCAGCTGTTCCATTTGTAACTAATTGTGCGTGCTTTACTTGTAAAGTAGATTGTAATTCTTCTTCTAAAGATTTAGCTTTATAATGTCCGTTTCGCATAGCATCAAATCCGTAACGCATTAATATACCGCTATCTAATACATCTTGTACTTCTTTTCGCTCTGCTTCACCAAAGCTTTCAAATCCTGGCATAATTTTTATTTTATTAATTTCAAATTTACTATTAATAAGAAGAAAAAAAAAGCGTCACAACATAAAGTCACAACGCTTTTTTCTATTGGTTATTAATATTTAATAATTTTCTAATATTGAATCTATAAATGCAAAATGTCTATCTGTTTCTCTTAAAAAAGTATAGCCTGACAACTCTCCTATTACTTTCAAATTATCATCTAAAGCAACAAGGTTAGGGTAACTACCTTCTTTATTGTATTTTCTTACAACTTCAAAATTCTTTTTTCTTTGTTCTTCTGTAATTATATCTGTACGTCTTGGTATATCAATCATTAATAAAACGAATTGCTTAGATTTAGTTTCAAATTCATCAGAATCAAAAAAATCTTCTTTTAACATTTTGCATGGTGCACACCAATCACTTCCTGTAAATAACACTAAAATTGGTTTTTTAGAAGATGTTGCTTCTACTTTTGCTTTGTTCAAGTCTGTTAACCAATTTAAACTTGAATGTTCTTCCTCTTGAGAAAATAAAAGTGAAGAAAAAAATAAACTAAATATGAAAATTATATGTTTCATTACTTAAAAATTATATGTACAAATGTATTATTTATATCTAAATAACAACAATTAAGCCAAAATATTACATTATTTAAAGATGATCATATCTTCAATAGGCTTTCTTACTTTTTTTAGACTAGCCATAAAATCGTCTTCAGAACGATAACCTATAGGCATAACCAAAACGCTTTTTAAATTTAGTTTATTTAAACCTAAAATTTCATCAAATTTATCTGGGTTAAAACCTTCCATAGGGCATGAATCTATTTTTAACATAGCACAAACAGTTAATAAGTTTCCCATAGCTAAATATGCTTGGTTTTTTGCCCATGCTTCAATTTCTTCTTGAGTTTTTACTTTAAAATCTTCAATCAAAAACTTTTTAAAAGGATTTAAAATATCGTCTGGAGTATTTCTAGTTTGCTTTACTAAATTAAAATAGTCTGAAATTTTATCTTCATTAACTTTAGAGTCTATACAAAAAACTAAAACATGTGATGCATCCTTTACTTGTTGTTGCATCATTGAAAATTTTACTAACTCTTCTTGTTTTAATTCATCTTGCAAAACAACAAGTTTTGTTGGTTGTAAACCGTAAGAAGAAGCTGTAAGGTTAAAAGCTTCTAAAATTTTATCGATATCATCTTTAGATACTTTTTTATTATTATCAAATTTTTTTGTAGCATATCTCCATTTTAAATCTTGTGTAATATCCATCTTAATTTTTTGAGCAAAAATAATATAGCTTACTGATATATAGAGTCCTAAAAAGATAAATTTAACATACTTAAACTCTAGCAGAGTTTGAAAATATTTTTTTTATAAAAAAAGTTCATTTTTATTTGAAATAAATCAAAAAGCTATCTATATTTGCACTCGCATTTGGGAAATACCCAATGAGACACACTGGAGAAATGGCAGAGTGGTCGAATGCGGCAGTCTTGAAAACTGTTGAGGGTCACACCTCCGGGGGTTCGAATCCCTCTTTCTCCGCTAAAACCCTTGTAAAACATTGTTTTGCAAGGGTTTTTACTTTTAGGTATAAATATGGGTGTAAATTTATGTATTCTAGCTAAAAAAGAATAAGCCTATTGTTTTTCTATCATTGTTAATATTTTATATACTAGTATTAAAGCGCTTTTCGAAACTTCTAATTGATTAAAAGTCCCCGAAATATAAGTATCTAATTGTGGGCTGTACCATAAAAACGACGCTGTAGATCCAGAATGACCAATAAGCTGCAAGTCCGATTCTGTGTTAGTTAATTCACCTAAAGACACTTGTCTTATTCCAAAACCGTATTCCATACCTTTTGTTTCAGTTACCCAATTTTGCATGGCTAAACGTGTTTCTTTCTTTACAATTTTATCGGTATTAAAGGCTTTTAAAAATGCAATTAAATCGTGAGTGGTTGAGACTAAACCGCCACCTCCCCAATCTGCACTTAAGCTTTTAAGAGACGATAATTCATATTGACTCGCATAAAACTTAACGATTGGAAGTTTGTTTTTTATAGAAGACGATTTTAAGTTAACATATGAACTATGCATGTTTAAAGGTTGAAAAATATGTTGCTTGAAAAACTCATCTAACGATAAACCACTTACATTTTCAATTATCAAAGCTAAAAGCACATATTCAGTATCTGTGTAATGATAACCTTTACTAGGAACAAAATGAGGTGTCATTTTTTCTTTAGAAAATTGTATCAGTTCTCCAGTAGACCACAATTTATTGGGTTTCATTAATAGTTGATTGATGATATTCGGACTTCCGTCATTTGTTTCATCGGTGAAATAATCAGGTAAACCAGAGGTATGTTGTAATAGATTTGCTATGGTTAATTCTTCAGAATAGTTTTTACCTCCTAAAACATGAAGATTAGTAATCAATGAATCTGGTAAATATCCAGCAATCTTATCTTCAAAATTTAATTTATTCTGATCCTTTAACATACCAATTGCTGTTGCGGTAAACATCTTGGTAACACTAGCTGTATAAAATGGATGATTTATTGAAATAGAATCTTCTTTACTTTCAGCTAACTGAATATCGACACCACGAGATTCAGAATACACGTGTAGTATTCCACTTTTAATATTTTCCTTTTCTAATTCGGTTTTAAAGCATTGTTTAATTATAGATTCTGTTGTTTTCTGAGCAATAGCTGATAATCCAACTAAAAATATTAAACCTAGAAATAGATATTTCATAATGTTAGTTTTAGAAATTTAAGATAGTTTTAGAAATTAAATTTTTATACCAATATAAAGATTAGGTTCAAATAGAAAATAAGAATCCCATTTATTGTCGAGTTGCTTAAATGATTCTGGCGTATTAGTGTCAAAATGCCAAACATTACAATGAAATTGTGGTTCTATAAAAAACTGTTTCTTTTTACCAAAAGCAAAATGATAACCAATATGATATGAGTTGTAGAGTTTAAAACCGTTGGCTATTTTTTTGTCATTAAGATCTAGATAGGTTTTGTATAACGGCAACACTTCAACCGAAGCAAATAGTCCTTTCCAAAGCATACGTTGATAAGAGATACCAATACCTGTTTCGCGTAAATAACCAGGATAAAATTCGGTTTCAGAATCTATTTTGTCTGTAAGTCCATTCCACCATTGAATTCCCATAGGTTGAAATAAGCGCCAAGTGGCGAATTTTACACCTACAATATTTTTAGCATCAAGCTCACGTTTAACGTGTAATTCAATGTGTTGTGTGTTGGTTCTTTCGCCACCTTTTCCAATATTTCCTAAAATAATTGCCGGAAAACTAACTCTGTATTTTAAATCTGTGTCATGGTTTTTTCCTTGTTTTGAAATCTGTTGAGCATAACTGTGAATTGTGAATAGTGCTAAACAAATAATTAGTAATTTTTTCATTGTGATTGATGTTTAAATTGTTCGTTTTTGGATTGATTATTTGATGTGACAAAGATGAGACAGAAGTGAATGTTAATCGTCCTGAATTATGATTTGAAACCTTTTTGAAATTCAGTACTTAATAGTGATTTGAGTTGTTTCAATAAAAAAAAGGCTTAACACAATTAGTGCTAAACCTTATATTTATTTTTAAATTTTTATTTTAAAACAAAGTTTCAGGATGCGATGTAAGTTTATCTACATTTTTTGTGATCTTTTCAATATCCCAATCCCACCATTTAAGTTCTAATAATTTAGAAATAATTTCTTCTGAAAAACGCTTTTTTATAGGTTTAGCAGGATTACCACCAACAATAGTATAGGGTTCTACGTTTTTTGTAACCACTGCTTTTGTTGCTATTATTGCACCATCACCAATGGTTACACCAGGCATTATGGTAGCATTGTGACCAATCCACACGTCATTACCAACGATGGTATCACCTTTGGTTTGATAACTTTTACCATCCATAGCATGTTTCCATGCACCTCCAAATATGGCAAAAGGATAGGCTGATGTGGCTTCAGTTAAGTGATTGCCTCCATTCATAATAAAAGTTGCACTAGAAGCAATCATACAAAACTTTCCAATGAAGAGTTTATCGCCTATAAAATCAAAATGGTATTTTACGTTTTTTTCAAAGTTAGAAACATCTTCAAAATCGTCGTAATAGGTGTAGTCGCCAACCTCAATATTAGGATTGTTGATGTAGTTTTTTAAAAAACATAACTTATCGTAATTTGCTAAAGGAAAAACGGTATTTGGATCCGGAATGTTCATATCTTTAGTGTTTTAGCTTCTTCTCTAAAATAGTCTTTTAAATGGTATTTTCCATAGGTAGGTGCCACATTATCGTATGCCATTAAGGTTAAGAAAAACTCAATAGGACCATAGGTTTTAACGCTAGTAAATGTTCTTAACGTCCAAATGGTGAATCGTCTTAAGCAATCTGGTAAATGTGTTATTTTTACAGGCTTGTTTAATGAAGTCAGCGCGAGTTTACTAATATCATTTAAGCTTAATATATCAGGACCTCCAACGGTTAATTCGTTATTGTAATCTTCTAAGTTATCGACAATCGCATTGGCTAGATCTTCACCATGAATTGGGTTGAATCTTTGATTTCCTGATCCAAATAAATACACACGACCTGATTTTGCCATTTGCAGAAAATCTTTCATATCAGAAAAAAATCCGTTAGGTCTTACAATGGTATAGTTCAATCCTGATGTTTTTAAAGCATCAACAAACTTTTCTTTGGCTTCAAAAATTTTCAAATGTCGATGTTTATCGCCATTAATAGCAGACACATAAACAAAGTGGCTTACACTAGACTTTTTAGCTTCTTCAAGTAAATTCATATTTGCTTGATAATCGACATCCATATAAGTTAAACCATCCTTTTGCCTCGTAATACCAACGGTAGAAATAACCGTATCTATGCCCTTACAAATGTCTCGTAAAGTTTCGGGTTTGGTGACTTCAGCGTGCTTAATTTCCAGATAGTTTTCATTAGGATTATCAATCTGATTTGACTTACGGACCATAGCAACCACCTGGTTTTGTTTTTCTATTAAAACCTTTAATAAATGTGTACCAAGATAACCAGTAGCACCTGCCAATAAAACGTTGGTATGTTGCATATCTGTAATTTATTGGTTAAACTCGTTTGTTAATAGTTCTTCAATAATGGTATTGCGTTGTATGCCAGTATCATCTTGCTTATTGCTCAATAGTACAATTTTAGCATCGTATTCTGGTATAAAGCCAATCATACTCCAATAACCGTCTATATCGCCACCATGCCAGTACAGTGTGGTGTTACCTTCTTGTGTGGTAAACCAACCCAAACCAAAATCTACATAGCCACTTGGTACATCTTGAGCGAATATGTCTTCTTTTTCTGCAGCTGTAAACCAGTTTGTTTTTACAGCATTCGTCCACGTTTCCATATCTTTTGGTGTGCTGCTAAAATCACCAGCACCAAACGCTAAATTCATCGGGTAAACACTGTTTACACTACCATTGTTATAGCCTTCTGCATGTGTGTTTTGGTCAATATCATCTGTACCTCTGTACGTGTTTGTCATTTGCAAAGGATTAAGAATATTTTGCTGAATGTACTCGTGGTAAGACATATCAGTAAGTTCTTCAACTAATAAAGCCGCGATAAGGTAGTTAGAGTTACTGTATTGTTTTCCGGCACCAGGTGTAAAGTTGAGTCCGTTTTCTGTAATTAGTTCAATAATCACCTCATAGATGTCTTCTTCATCAAAAAAGCTTCCTTGTGCTGCAGCATCTTCAACCACAAATTGGTAATCTGGAATACCTGATTGGTGCGATAAAAGTTGTGCGATACTAATTTGATTTCCGTTTGGAAATTCAGAATCGAATTCATCCAAAGTTTGATTAAAGCTCGTAATGTAACCATCGCGTTTTAGCTGAATAATTGCTGCTGCAGTTAAGGTTTTTGATACTGAACCAATACGATAGGCTAATTGGTAATCTTGAGGAAGTGCAGTATTTTCATTTGCTAAACCAAATCCTTGTCGGACTAAATCATTTCCATTTTTTGTGATAATGGCATAACCTTGAAAGTTAATGTCGGTTAATAAATTTTCAGCGGTTGTGTAATCAATGGAAGCTGTGTTGTTGTCATCATCTGATGAACATGATGTAAAAAGCGTTAAAATAGCTATTATAAATGCCATTAAAAGTTTGTGTAAAGTTGTCATAACTGTTCGTTTTTTAATTGATTGTTTGATACTGCAAAATTGAAGTATAAACAGTTATGAGTCGTGCTAAATTATAATCTGAAACGAACTGATTATAATTTACTACAAGTTTTGCTTCATCCAAACTCTAGGTGTAATACCTTCAGCTTTTTTGAAGTATGTATTAAATACGCTTTTAGAATTAAAACCACTATCAAAAGCCAACCCAAGAATAGTAAGATGAGAATTTTTAGGATCTAAGGCTATAGTTTTGAAATGATTGAGACGAAAGTAGTTTATAAAATCATTAAAATTCTTATTGAATTCAGTATTAAGTAACCAAGACAATTTATTAGGATGTAAATCAATACTTTCACCTAGTTCTTTTAATGAAAGATTTGGATTTAAAAATGGCTTACTTTTTTTAATAAAATTCTCTAAAATCAACTTATATTCCTTAATCTCAGAATCATTAAAAGGTTTTGAAATTTCTCTTTCAATTTTATTTATAACTTCTTTGTGTTCTGAGAATGATTCTGAAGAAATAATTTGTTTTGTTATTAATTGAAAGCGCTTGTTTTCTCTCAAAGAATCTAAAAAAGGATCTAATTGAAAATTAACTAATTGACCTACTTTTAATTTCATTTTATCTTCAAAAACATCTAGTGCTTTTTCTGTATTACCATAATGTATCAGTAAATAAAAATGCCAAGGATATATATTTTTAAAACTTTCATCTATATCAATAGTGGCAATGTCAATAGGTCTTTTTAATTGTTTTTTATTAATCAAACTAAATAACGCTTTGCAAATTTCAGGATAATTTAGTTGTGGCTTTACAGCTATAAAATTTTCAAATTTTGAAACGTCGTTTAAAAATATATAACATGCTAATTTAGTTTCAATTGCTAAACTAAAATTTGGATCTATTCTTAAACATTCATTTAAATGTAAAATAGATTCGTTATACATTTTTTTTAGAAAATAAATATTTCCTTTAGTAAAATGATGATTAGGTGATAATGGACTAATTTCTATAGCCTTATTAATATTTAGTAAAGCTTTTTCTAACTGATTAGTAGCCATATATATTTCGGCAATACCCTCATAAGCTATAGCATAGTTTGGGTTTTTATGTAATGTTTCTTTTAATAAATTTATGCCATTAGTGTAATTCCATTGGTTCCAAAAACTTAATGAAGATTGAGAAAAATATGCTAAATAAGATGATGAATTAATTTTTAAGCCTTTATTTAAATAATGTTTAGCTAATCTTTCTCCTTCTGTTTTATCTATAAATCCCCAACTAGATAAAATACCATAGGATCTACTTAATGCAAAGTAAGCATCATAAAAATTTGTATCAACTGCTATACTTTTTTTATAACAATCTATTGCTTTAAGATAATCTTCTAAAACCCAATTAAGTTGATAAGCTCTACCTTTTAAATATAATTTATAAGCATAAATATTTTTAGTTCCAATTATAGAGATATGATTATGTATATATAAGTGTCCAAAGTTTTCCCTAATCTGTTCTGCTATAATTAAACTTATTTCATCTTGAAGTTCAAAAATATGGTCTAATTTTCTATCAAAATTTTGTGACCAAATTTGAAACCCATCATTTGTTCGTATTAACTGTGTATTAATGCGTATTCTATCTTTAAATATTCTAATACTACCTTCTAAGATGGTTGCTACACTTAATTGACTACCAATATGCCTAACATCAATGCTTTTGTTTTTAAAAGCAAAAGAAGAAGTTCTAGCAATTACTTTTAGTCCCTTAATTTTGGTTAAAGCATTAATAATTTCTTCTGTAATTCCGTCACAAAAGTAATCGTTATCAATATCATTACTCATATTGACAAAAGGTAGAACAGCTATAGACTTATTATCTATCATTATTTGTAATGAACTCTAATTATTTTAAATAAAAATCAATAAACAATATTAATAAATTAAGGCTTTAATATGTTAGTTTATCATAAAATTTAAAACAATTTAATGTGGTTAGTTAATTAAAGAAGCAAACAAACAATCCTTATCTTTGTATTGAAAAAGAAAAGGTTTAATGAAATTCAACATAAAAAATAGCTTTATAAATCAGCTTCCTGCAGATTCTAAAACAGAAAACAGTCGTAGACAAGTAAAGGAAGCGTGTTACAGCTTTGTTTCACCCAAAAAAACATCTCATCCAAAGCTAATTCATGTATCTCCAGAAGTATTAGAAATCTTAGGTTTAACAGCTGAAGACGCAAATACTGAAGAGTTTCTAAACATTTTTACAGGAAATAAAATTCTTGAAAACACCAAACCTTACGCTATGTGTTATGGCGGACATCAATTTGGTCATTGGGCAGGACAATTAGGCGATGGTAGAGCTATTAATTTATTTGAAGTTGAACATAATAACACTAACTGGAAATTACAATTAAAAGGTGCTGGAGAAACACCTTATTCTAGAAGTGCTGACGGATTGGCTGTTCTAAGAAGCTCTATCCGTGAGTATTTATGTAGTGAAGCAATGTATCATTTAGGCATACCTACAACTCGTGCTTTAAGTTTAGCACTTACTGGCGAACAAGTGTTGCGTGATAAATTATATGACGGCAATCCAGAATATGAAAAAGGCGCAATTGTTTGTCGTGTGTCGCAAAGTTTTTTACGTTTTGGAAATTTTGAAATATTCTCAGCAAGACAAGACTTCAAAACCTTAAAAACGCTGGTAGATTATACCATTAACACACATTATGCGTTTTTAGGAAAACCGAGTAAAGACGTTTATTTAAAGTTTTTTAATGAAGTAGCTAACCGAAGTCTTGATATGGTCATCCATTGGCAGCGCGTTGGTTTTGTTCATGGTGTGATGAACACCGATAACATGTCCATTTTAGGTCAAACTATAGATTATGGTCCTTACGGTTGGCTAGAAGGTTACGAGCCTGGTTGGACACCAAATACCACAGATGCACAACACAAACGTTACCGTTATGGCGCACAAGTAGATGTTGTACATTGGAATTTATTTCAGCTTGCTAATGCTTTGTATCCTCTAGTAAATGAAGCTGAAGGTTTTGAGGCTATTTTAGGCAACTTTGGAGAACAAAAAATAGAACGTTACAAAGCTATGATGCGTTCTAAATTAGGGTTACAATTGAAAGATGAAAAAGACGCTATTTTAATTCAAGAGTTAGAAGATTGCTTACAACTTACTGAAACTGATTTTACCATATTCTTTAGGTTATTGGCAGATTTTGAAAATGAAAAACATTCGGAAGGATTTCAATTAATTACTGAAGCATTTTATACACCAAAAACAATTACAGAAGACATTAAAACACGATGGAACTTATGGTTTTTATCCTATGCTGAACGATTAAAGCGTGAGACAATTTCTGCGAAAGCGAGAAAAGAATACATGAACAGTATTAACCCAAAATACGTTTTAAGAAATTATATGGTACAACTAGCAATTGATGATGCTAATAAAGGTGATTATAACTTAATCCACGAGTTATTCAATCTTCTAAAACAACCTTATGCAGAGCAACCAGAGCATGAAAAATGGTTTGCAAAACGACCTGAATGGGCAAGACATAAAGTAGGTTGTTCTATGCTATCTTGTAGCTCTTAAAATTAGTATCTTTGCATAAAAGAAATTAGCAATGTCTACAGAGAAAAAACCTGATAATGTAGTGTTTAATACTGACACAAATTCTTATGATGCTGCATTAAAACCTTATGCAACCAATGTTGGCGCGCCAGCTATTGTTGTAAAAGAAAATATTACTTGGAAAAATAAAAACATACATAAAGCCAATAAACAAATAAAGGCTAAATATTTAGAGCTTAAAGCAGAATATGATAGAATGATGGAAGAGCTTGAGTATAATAACCTTGTGTATAATGCTAAATTTAATTTCGAGCCTATTTTAGGTGAAGTTTATCACTTGTACAGAGATAAAAACAACTTACCGTTTTTATCAATAATTGCTCCTTCGGAATGTAATTTTGATTTTGTAGGTAGTTTTTATCTTAATTCTGAACACATGTGGAAAAAAGTAGAAAATGATCAATAAAAAAAGTCCTAAGTAAAACGCTTAGGACTTTTTTATTCTGTTTTAGTAATACAACTAGTTTCCTTTTTTATAATCTTCTAAAAACTTAGCTAAACCACTATCTGTTAAAGGATGTTTTAGTAAACCTTCAATAGAACTTAATGGTCCTGTCATTACATCTGCACCAATCTTAGCACAATCTATAACGTGCATTGTGTGACGTACAGAAGCTGCTAAAATTTCAGTATCAAAATTGTAGTTATCAAAGATGTGTCTAATTTCTGCAATTAGGTTTAATCCATCTGTAGAAATATCATCTAAACGACCAATAAACGGACTTACATAAGTCGCTCCTGCTTTTGCTGCTAATAAAGCTTGACCTGGAGAGAATACTAATGTTACATTAGTTTTAATTCCTTTATCACTAAAATATTTACAAGCTTTTACACCATCTTTAATCATTGGTAATTTGATAACAATTTGGTCATGTAATTCGGCTAAAGCTTCACCTTCTTTTACCATACCTTCAAAGTCTGTAGATATAACTTCTGCACTTACATCTCCATCTACAATATTACAAATATCTACATAGTGTTTTAAGATATTATCATGACCTGTAATACCTTCTTTAGCCATTAAAGATGGGTTTGTAGTAACACCATCAAGAATACCCATATCTTGCGCTTCTCTAATTTGGTCTAAATTGGCAGTATCAATAAAAAATTTCATTTTAAATAGTATTTATTAGTTGTGTATAATTTGTGCTTACGAAAGTACAACTTTAATACATGTTGATTAAAATTTAATATTAAATAATATTAACATTTTATCTTCTTAAAGCTTGTAATGGTTTAAAAGCAATTTTTCGTACATTTTATCTGGAAGTAAAAACTTTAATACAATAGAAAACTTCTGCATAAAAGCACCTACTTTATAATGTATTTTGGGATTTTTAGTATTAATTACTTCATGTACTTTTTTGGCAACTGCAATTGGTGATCCACTACTACTTACATCTTCATCTATGTCTTTTAATACATTTGGGTATTTTGTATATGGCGAGTCTTTTAATACTGGTGCATGATAACGTCCTGCAGCAATATTAGTTGCAAAATCTCCTGGAGCAATGTTTGTAAATTTGACTCCAAAGTCTTTAGTTTCCATTCTAAATGCTTCGGTTAAAATCTCTAAAGCACCTTTACTTGCACTGTAAATTCCTCTGTAAGGTAATCCCATATATCCAGCAATAGATGTAATATTAATAACCAAACCAGATTGTTGCTTTCGCATTTGTGGCAATACCGCTTTTATTACATTAATTGGTCCAAAAAAGTTAGTATTAAAGTTATGCTGTATTTGTTCTGCAGGTATTTCTTCAATAGCTCCAGTAATACCTACTCCTGCATTATTAACTAAAACATCCAACCTACCTTCGGCGTCAATAACGGTTTGTACAGCTTCGTTAATAGTTACAGTATTATTAACATCTAAAGCGACTAAATTAAAATTACTATTGGTGTAGTTTTTAGGGTTACGACTGGTACCATAAACAATGTACCCTTTTTGGGTTAAAAAATCACCTATAGATTTACCAATTCCTGAAGATCCTCCTGTAATTAATATAACTTTAGACATTGTAGAAAAATAAGTTTTGAATTTTGAAATAAAAGTAAAGCGAATTTAAAAAATCTTAACTCTAAAACGTTAAGTTTTGGGTACAAAAAAAGGCAAGCTACCTACATCACACCGCTACGACCGCGTACCTTTGCTTCGTTCCCGACCTGGAGGATTCAGCAGGAGCTGGTTGTGTAGGACTTGCCGGCTGCAAAGATACACACTTTTAATTTTTTCACAATGATTTTTTATAATGAATTTTAATAAATAACTTGCTGAATAATTTCTTTTTAAAATGAATACACTTAAACAGCTTACAATCATAATTTTAACCGTTTTATTAACGGCTTGTGGTGAAGACGTAGAAACCCTAAAAAAGAGTTTATCTATAAAAACTAATACAGAAAACAGCACAATTAGCATTGATAAAACGCTAGAAGTCGCTCTTATTAATCCGAAAAATATTGAAATTTCTTCGGTAGATTTTTCTTTAGATGGTAAACCAATTTCTAAAAATCAACCACTATCAGATTTTAAATTAGGTGAACATACCATTACAGCAACTGTAAATTTTGATGATGAAACCGTTGAAGTAACCGAAGTTATTTCAATATTAAATGATAAAAACCCTAAGTTTTATAAGGTTGAAATATTAAACACCTATCCACACGATAAAACATCTTTTACTCAAGGATTAGAGTTTAATAATGGTGTTTTATATGAAAGTACTGGACAACGTGGTGAGTCTAAAATTAGAAAAATTGACTATAAAACTGGTGATGTTTTACAAGAAATAAGTATTCCTGATGCTTTTTTTGGAGAAGGTTTAACTGTTTTAAACAACAAGGTTTACCATTTAACATGGATGGCAAAAAAAGGATTTACCTACAATGCTGAAACTTTAGAAAAAACAGGAAGCTTTAATTACGGTAAAAGTAAAGAAGGTTGGGGATTTTGTAATGACGGAAAACAACTTTACAAAAGCGATGGTACAAGTTTGATTTGGACTATAAACCCTGAAACTTTAGTAGAAACTGACCATATCCAAGTATGTACAGCTAAAGGAAAAATTGGTCGTTTAAATGAAATTGAATGGGCTAATAATAAAATCTATGCAAACATTTGGCAACGTAAAGGTATTGCTGTAATTAATCCTAAAAACGGTGCTGTAGATGCTGTAATAGACTGCAAAATATTAACAGATCAAATAGACAATTTTTCTTTAGACGAAAATACGCTTAACGGTATAGCCTACAACCCAGAAACCAAAACTTTTTTCTTAACTGGTAAACGTTGGGATAAGTTGTTTGAGGTAAAAATCATCCAGTAAAACACTGTTAAACATTTAAAAACAAAGCGTTAAAGTTTTATAATTTTTAAAATTAGCTAGGCAATAATTCTATTTTTGATGGACTAACTAACCTAAAGTCTATTGAGGTATTTTGCTTTCATACTAACGCTCTTTACTTGTTTTTTTGCTAATGCTCAAAAAGTAAATGGAATAGTTTACGACTCTATTGCTGCAATAGAAAATATTAAGATTGTAAACCTCAATACAAAAAAGTTTACGGTTTCTAATAAAAAAGGACAATTTACTATTCCAGCAAAAGTTAATGACACATTACATTTTAGTTCTATCTTTTATCATGAACAAACTTTAATTATTAATGCTTCGCATACAAATGATACATTTGTAATCGAATTAAAAAAAATTAATAACGAATTAGAAGAAGTTGTTTTAAAAGAAAAACACTTGCCTAAATTAGCAAGTATAGAAGAAGTAGAAACTAATTTACATAATCAAATATTAGAAGACATAAAAAAAAATCCACATTTATATGGAAATTTAAATGATGGTGGTATAGATTTTATTCAAGTCTTTGATATGATTGGTAAACTTTTTAAAAATAAAAACAAACAACAACCTATACAATATGCTACTTACGAAGAGTTAATTTCAACCTTTGAAAACTCTAAAACACTAGATCAATTCTTCTTCAAAAACACATTAAAAATACAAAATCATCAACAGGATTTATTTATTCAATACATAGAAGCTTCGTATATAGATAGTAAGCTATTAAAACCAGAAAAAGAAGTGTATTTAATCGAATATTTAGTGCAATCTGCAAAAGAATTTAACGCTATAGTTAAAGCTTATAAAGAGAAAGACTAATTTTAGCGTTATGAAAATTCATCAAAAACAAATACTAGTTACCAAAGAGGATTTAGACCAAAATAACCACGTTAATAACATTAGATATGTAAAATGGGTTAATGATATTGCTATTTCGCATTGGGAAACCGAAGTGTCAACAACTGTTTTAGACCAGTATTTTTGGGTTATGTTATCTCACAACATTGACTATAAACATCAAATTCTTTTAGGTGAAACCGTAACACTAAAAACCTATGTAAAATCTTGTGAAGGTTTATTTTCTATACGTATTGTCGAAATTTTAGTGGATAAAAAACTTTGCGCCTATTCTGAAACCAAATGGTGTTTTATGAATAGTAAAACTTTAAAACCAAACCGAATTCCGCAAGAAATTATCGACCTATTTTAATTTAAAGCATGAATTAATTTTTGTCAGTTTAAACCTGTTGTTCATTTTGATTTCAAATTAATAATTAAGCGTCAGTTCGAGTGGTTTTGAGGTACGAAAAACTGTATCGAGAACTTGTTTGAATTAAAAAACTCTATTCTCTATTCAACTTTTCCCATTTTCAATCGTAAAATTCACTCAAATTGACGGTTTTCAAGAAATTCTATAATAGATTTTAATAATTTTAAACACACATACTAAATACCCTTTAAAAAAGTTATATTTTAGTCAACTATTAAAAGGATAACTGCCAATTATATGAAGCGCCTACTCTATTTTACTGCACTTTTTATTTTCATTTTAACGTGGAGTTCTTGTCGTAAAGATTTTGACTTTCAACCAAGCAATGGTACTTTAGGTTTCTCTAAGGACACTGTGTATTTAGATACTGTTTTTACTAACATTGGCTCAAGTACTTACACTTTAAAAGTGTATAATAATTCAGATGAAGACATCTACGTCCCAAACATTAGACTAGAAAATGGCGAAACATCTGGTTACCGATTAAACGTAGACGGAATGGCTGGAAAAAACTTTGACAATGTCGAAATTTTAGCAAAAGACAGCATGTTTGTTTTTATCGAAATTACCGAAGATATTCAAAATCATATGGCAACAGATTTTGAATTTTTATACACCGACAAAATCCTTTTTGACGCAGGCAATTTACAGCAAGACGTAGATTTAGTAACCTTAATAAAAGACGCTGTTTTTATTTACCCTGATAGAGATGAAACTACTCAAATTGTAGAAACATTAACCCTAACTATTGATGGACAACCGGTTGAAACTGATTTGCAAGGTCGCGAGTTATTACCTGAAGAATTAACCTTTACTAATGAAAAACCCTACATTATTTACGGTTACGCAGCTGTACCAGCTGGCGAAACCTTAACTGTAGAAGCTGGTGCACGTGTGCATTTTCATGCAAATTCAGGTTTAATTGTTCAAGAAAATGCCTCTTTAAATGTAAATGGTGCGTTAAGTAATGACCAAGACCTTTTAGAAAACGAAGTTATTTTTGAAGGCGACCGTTTAGAGCCAATTTATACTGATGTACCAGGACAATGGGGAACAATTTGGCTATTTGAAGACAGCCAAAATAACATCATAAATTACGCAACTATCAAAAATGGTACGGTTGGAATTTTATCTGATGCTAATCCAAATGCAGGTACGCCAATTAATAAGTTAACCATTACCAATTCGCAGATTTATAACTCTAGTACCTTTGGTATTTTAGGAAGAAACACATCGATAAACGCCGAAAATTTAGTTATCAACAATTCTGGTCAAGCTAGTTTTGGCGCAACTTTAGGAGGAAAATACAACGTAACACATAGTACCATTGCTAATTATTGGGATAGCAGTTTTAGACAATTTCCTGCATTACTAATTAACAACTTTGTAATTAACGCAGATAACTCTGCAACAATAGCAGATTTAACCGAAGCCAATTTTAACAACTGTATTATTTACGGTAATGATAATCCAGAATTAATTGTAGATGAAATTGAAGACGCAAGCGTAGTTTTTAATTTTAAATTAACCAACTGCTTATTACGATTTGATAATTCTAGCGGAAATTTTGATGGTGATAATTACGATTTTAACAACATCAACCATTACGAAAATATCATTTTTAATGAAGCGCCTAATTTTAGAGCGCCTTTTGAAAACGATTTAATTATTGGTGAAAATTCTGCAGCAAATGGTCAAGGTAATGCTACGTTTGCTACGCAAGTCCCAAATGACATTTTGGGGATTAATAGAACCAATAATCCAGACTTAGGTGCATTTCAACATATCATCTTCTAGATTGAACGAAAGAATAAAATAGTATTTGTTTTTTCTTTTAGTTTTGGACTAAATAATACCCTCAATTATTAAATGATGATAAAATTAAAAAGAAATATGAGCAATTTTGATAGATTAGTTCGTTTTATCGTGGTTTTATTACTTATATCAATATTATATGTAGGAGAATTTAATGGTCCGATAGCTTTTATAATTATAGTAGTTTCAGCCATGTTTTTATTTGCAAGTGTTACAGCTTTTTGTCCATTTTACAAATCAACTAACATGTCTACTTATGACGACTCTGAAGACTATCTATAACTTACCTTTATAAAATTTTATTTTATAAAAAAAAGCCAGCTATTTGGCTGGCTTTTTTTCCGCGAAAGCGAAATTATCTATTTAAGCAAATAATGGTAAATCACTCATCATTGCATTTACTTTTACAGCAATGGTATCTAGTTTATCTTCGTCTTCGTGGTTTGTAATCACTTCGTCTATAAGATTAACTATTGCTTCCATATCGCCTTCTTTTAAACCTCTTGTAGTTATAGCTGGTGTACCAATTCTAATTCCAGAAGTTACAAATGGGCTTTTATCATCAAATGGCACCATATTTTTGTTTACAGTAATATCTGCTTTTACCAATGCTTGTTCTGCATCTTTACCGGTAATATTTTTGTTACGTAAATCTATTAACATCATGTGGTTATCCGTACCACCAGAAATAATGTTATAACCACGATCTACAAACGCTTTTGCCATAGCTGCTGCATTTTTCTTTACTTGTAACATGTAGTGTAAAAAGTCATCTGTTAAAGCTTCTCCAAAAGCAATTGCTTTTGCAGCAATAATATGTTCTAATGGTCCACCTTGATTACCAGGGAACACACCAGAGTCTAATAAAGAAGACATCATACGTGGTTTTCCGTTTTTAAGTGTGATACCAAACGGATTTTCAAAATCTTTACCCATTAAAATCATTCCGCCTCTTGGACCACGTAATGTTTTATGTGTCGTTGTAGTTACGATATGGCAATGTGGCATAGGATCGTTTAAAATACCTTTAGCAATTAATCCAGATGGATGAGAAATATCTGCTAATAAAATAGCACCTACGCTATCTGCTATTTCACGAAAACGCTTAAAATCTATATCTCTAGAGTAAGCAGAAGCACCAGCAATAATTAATTGCGGTTTTTCCTTAGTAGCAATCTCTTGTATATTATCGTAATTTAAAACACCTGTCTCCTCTTCTACTCCATAAAATACAGGGTTGTATAATTTACCAGAAAAATTTACTGGCGATCCGTGTGTTAAATGTCCACCATGTGATAAATCAAAACCTAAAATTTTATCACCTGGTTTTAAACACGCATGGTAAACTGCTGTATTAGCTTGGCTACCAGAATGTGGTTGTACGTTAGCATAGTCTGCACCAAACAATGCTTTAGCACGGTCTATTGCAATTTGTTCTACCTCATCAACAACTTCACATCCACCATAATAACGCTTACCAGGATAACCTTCGGCGTATTTATTAGTTAGTACAGATCCAGCAGCTTCCATAACTTGGTCGCTTACAAAGTTTTCAGAAGCAATAAGCTCTATACCGTGTAACTGTCTGTCTTTTTCTGCTTCAATTAATTCAAATATTTGTTCGTCGCGTTGCATAATTTTTGTTACTCGTTAAAAATTTATCAAAAATAAGAAATATGTCTTGTAAATAATTCAAAAAACATATATTTACTTAGAATTTATAAACAACAAATCAACAAATATTTATGCCTTTAACAGCTAACAATCCGGATAGAAAATCGTGGTTACACGTCGATAAAAATTCAGATTTCCCTATACAGAACATACCTTTTGGCGTTTTTTTAACCAGAGATGATATAATTACCATCGGAACACGTATTGGTGATACTGCAATAGATTTAGGCGCTTTACACCAATTAGGTTATTTTGACGGTATCCCATTAACTGACGATATTTTCTTACAAGACACTTTAAACGATTTTATTGCAGATGGACGCAATACATGGCGCGCTGTAAGAAATAGAATTGCTGAAATTTTTGATGCTGAAAACGACACATTAAAAAACAATGTAAAACACAAGGAAATTGTATTATTTAGATTAGATGAAATTGAAATGCAATTACCTGTTCAAGTTGGTGATTATACAGACTTTTATTCTAGCATAGAACATGCTACAAATGTTGGTACTATGTTTAGAGATCCAGATAACGCATTGTTACCAAATTGGTTACACATACCAGTTGGTTATCATGGTAGAAGCAGCTCTATCATTCCTTCAGGAATACCAGTACATAGACCACAAGGACAAACTTTACCTGCTGGAGCTGAAGAGCCTGTTTTTGGTCCAAGTAAATTAGTAGATTTTGAATTAGAAATGGCGTTTATCACTACAGATGCTAACGATTTAGGAGAACCAATTCCTGTAGATGAAGCTGAAGAATACATCTTTGGATTAGTCTTATTTAATGATTGGTCTGCACGTGATATTCAAAAATGGGAATATGTACCATTAGGTCCTTTCTTAGCAAAAAACTTTGACTCTTCAATTTCTCCTTGGATAGTTACATTAGATGCATTACAACCTTTTAAAACAGATGGACCTAAACCTTTAAAAAAGCAACTTCCTTACTTACAACAAAAAGGACAAAAAAGCTACGATATTAATTTAGAGGTTGCTATCCAACCAGAAAAAGCTAAAGAAAAAGTAGTTAGTAAATCTAACTTTAAATATATGTATTGGAGCATGTCCCAACAATTAGCTCACCATACTGTTAACGGATGTCCTGTTAACTCTGGAGATATGATGGGAAGCGGAACAATTTCTGGTTCTACACCAGACAGTTACGGATCTATGCTAGAATTATCATGGCGCGGAGAAAAGCCTTTAAAAATGGCAGATGGTACCGAGCGTAAGTTTATAAATGACAATGATACTGTAATTATGCGTGGTTATTGCGAAAAAGACGGAACACGAATTGGTTTTGGAGAAGTAAAAACAAAACTATTACCTGTTTTTGAGCCTAAAAAAAATAAATAGATAAACAACATCTTTTTTTATAAAAATGAAACCCTTTAGACCGTCTAAAGGGTTTTATTTTTAGTTTTGGCACGCATCTTGAAAATACTTATCCTAATAACCCTTAAAACCCAAAGAAGATGAAAAACTTTACAATTATTACAGTACTTTTTCTGGCACTATCGTCTTGTGTGGGAAGAAAACAAATCGAAAAACAGCTAAACACTGGTAACTACGATCAAGCAATTAATAATGCATTAAAAAAGCTTGAAACTAATAAAAATGCTAAGCGTAAACAAGATTATGTGCTTATGTTAAGAGACGCTTATTATAAAGTTGTAGAGGATAATCATTACAGAATTAACCAACTAAAACAAGATGGTAATCCAGAGTATTATGAGACTATTTACAATCTTTACACACGTTTAGATAGTAGACAAAACTCTATAAAAAGTGTATTACCTCTTCAAATTAATGGTAAAACAATTAAATTTAAATTTAATAATTATACGTCTGACATTATAGATTATAAATCTAAAGTTTCAGACTATAAATACAGTCAAGCAAAACAATTATTAAGTACTTCAGATAAATACAATGCAAGAGAAGCTTACGGTTTATTAGAAGATGTAGAGTACATCAATCCTAATTTTAAAGATGTTAGATCTTTAATGGATCAAGCTCATTTTAAAGGAACAGACTTTGTAATAGTTTCTGTTAAAAATGAAACTAACCAAATTGTACCTACAAGATTAGAGGAAGAGTTATTAGACTTTGATACTTATGGCTTAAACGATAATTTTTGGACTTTATATCATGCTAATGCTTCTGCAGATATTAATTATGATTATGCGATGCAATTGCAGCTTAAACGTATAAATATCTCTCCAGAACATGTTTATGAAAAAGAATATGTTAGAGAAGCTGAAATTGTAGATGGTTGGGAATATGTTTTAGACGAAAACGGAAATGTTGCTAAAGACAGTTCTGGAAATGATATAAAACAAGATAAAATAGTTAGAGTGTTAGCTAGATTATCTGAAGTACAGCAAGTAAAATCGACTCAAGTTATTGGTCAAGTTGTATTTACTGACATAAAACAAAATCAGGTGTTAGAAAGTTTCCCAATAGATTCAGAATTTATTTTTGAAAACTTCTACGGAAGATTTAGAGGAGATAGACGTGCTTTAAGTGATGATGATAAAAGGTTGCTAGGTAATAGAGCTGTACCATTTCCAACAAATGAGCAAATGGTTTATGATACAAATGAAGACTTAAAACAGAAGTTAAAAAGTATTATAAAACAAATGACATTCTCATAAACTAAAAACTCCCTTAATTGGGAGTTTTTTTATGCAAAAAAGTCTTTTAAGCCTGTTAATACGCTTTGCACTGCGTAAGATGCTAATATTAATCCCATAATCTTACTAATTACAGTTATACCATATTCGCCTATTCTTTTTTGAACGTTTGCAGCTACAAGTAACAATATTCCTGTTAGAGCAACCACAAAAAGAACTAAAAATGTCGTAATTAATTGTTGGTTTATAGAATAAATATGGTTATCAGTCATTAAAACTACAGCCATTATTGCTCCAGGAGATGCTATAGAAGGTATTGCTACAGGAAAAATAGTTACATGCTTATAATCTTTAATAAGATGTTTTTCGCTTTCTGGTTTGCCACTACCAAAAATCATAGTCAAAGCAAATAAAAATAGAATGACGCCTCCAGAAATCTGAAAAGCATTTAATGTAACATTCATACCTTCTAATATTAATTGTCCAATTACTATAAAGAACAATAAAACAAAGAAAGCAATTACACTAGCTCTTATAGCAACACGTTTTTTATATTTATTGTCAAAATGTTTAGTAGCCTCTAAATATACAGGTACAGACCCTAAAGGATCTATTACAGCAATCAAAAATAATATGGTAGTAAATATTTCTTTCATTAATTTAAATCAACTCCTTTTGTAGTAAACGATAAACCTTGTTGTCCTGAAGTAGATATCATAATAGCTTCAAAATATGGTACATTTGTAAGCTTTTTTACAGACCAATCAAAAATAAAATTAGCTCCTGTACCACCTTCAATATCATTTTCATCTATAACAATTTCAATGGTTTGCATTGGCTTTATAAAAATTGGTTGTTTTATATAATGTCTTATTAAATCACCTTTTGTATTAAAATAGTCTGCGCTATTAATATAAATTGTATCAGTTCTATTTGTATTTCTTATGCTAACGGTAGCGGTCAAATCATGTGTTTTATGCTCTGTAGTACTGTATATTTGAGAATATACCGATAAATAAGAACTACCTTCTATTAAAGAGTCGTTAACTTTTCCTGTCCATTTCATAGATTCTAAATGACTAGAAGGTTTAGGCTCATTATTCTGTTTAGTTTCACAACTAAACAAAACACTAACAACAGTAATTAAAAGCGCTACTTTTTTCATAAAATTAATTTTATATAAAGGTACTTAAATCTAAATCATTTATTGCACCGTGACTAGCATGAGCAACCACTACTCCATTTTTAATAATTAGTAATTGTGGTGATTGATGCATCACTTGAAATTTGTAACCAACCTCATTAGATACATCTCTATAATTTAACAAATCTAAATAATATAAATCTGCATTTAGATCTAAATCATAAGCTTCAGTAAATTGGTTTAAAACCATTCTACTAATTCCACATCTTGTAGAATGTTTAAATATCAGCTGTGTTTTTCCTTTAGATGATAATTCAATTTCATCTAATTGCTCTATACTTCTTAAGTTTTGCCAAGGTAGTACTTTCTCTTCCTTAGGCGTTTTATTATTTCCAAAAAGTTTTCCAAACATAATGTATACTTCATTTTCCGCAATAGCGAAAGTTAATTTATATAGTAAGTCGACTTCAATTTTAAAACTTACAAACTGACTAAAAGTCACTAAAAACCAGTAGTTAACAGACATTTTGTCGCTAAAATACTATTGGTAAGATAATTGAAATAAAGCAATCAAACATTGCTAAATTTTAAAAAATGAACTTAAACAATTATACAATAAAATCGCAAGAAGCCATACAACAATCGCAACAAATTGCGCAAAGTTATGGGCATCAACAAATAGAAAACGAGCACCTTTTTAAAAGTATCTTAGAAGTTGATGAAAACGTGTTACCATTCTTATTAAAAAAACTAAATGTTAACACGACAGTATTAAAACAAGCTTTAGACAAGCAATTAGAAAGTTTTGCAAAAGTCTCTGGCGCAGATCTTATGTTATCGCGTGAAGCTGGTAAAACACTAAACGAAGCGTCTATCATTGCAAAAAACATGAAAGACGATTTTGTGTCTATAGAGCATTTAATCTTAGCTATCTTAAAATCTAATAGCAAGATTGCACAAATGCTTAAAGACCAAAGTGTCACCGAAAAAGGTTTAAAAGCTGCAATTGAGGAACTTAGAAAAGGAGATCGTGTAACATCTCAAAGTCAAGAAGATACTTATAATTCTTTAAACAAGTACGCAAAAAACCTAAATCAATTAGCTAAAGACGGTAAGCTTGATCCAGTAATTGGTCGTGACGAAGAGATTAGACGTATTTTACAAATCTTATCGCGTCGTACCAAAAACAACCCTATTTTGGTAGGTGAACCTGGTACTGGTAAAACCGCTATTGCCGAAGGTTTAGCACATCGTATTGTAGATGGCGATGTACCAGAAAACTTAAAAGAAAAGCAAATTTTTGCTTTAGATATGGGTGCTCTTATTGCAGGTGCTAAATTTAAAGGTGAATTTGAAGAGCGTCTTAAAGCTGTAATCAAAGAAGTGACGACTAGCGAAGGTGATATCGTTCTTTTCATAGACGAAATACATACGCTTGTTGGTGCTGGTGGCGGGCAAGGTGCAATGGACGCAGCAAACATCTTAAAACCTGCTTTGGCGCGTGGTGAGTTAAGATCTATTGGTGCAACAACACTTGACGAGTATCAAAAATACTTCGAAAAAGACAAAGCTTTAGAGCGTCGTTTTCAAAAAGTAATGGTAGACGAGCCAGATACAGAAAGCGCCATTTCTATACTTAGAGGTATTAAAGAAAAGTACGAAACGCATCACAAAGTACGTATTAAAGACGAAGCTATTATTGGCGCTGTAGAGTTATCTCAACGCTACATTACCAACAGATTTTTACCAGATAAAGCTATCGACTTAATGGATGAAGCGGCTTCAAAACTGCGTATGGAGATTAATTCTAAACCAGAAGAACTAGATGTTTTGGATAGAAAAATAATGCAGTTAGAAATTGAAATTGAAGCTATTAAGCGCGAAAAAGATGAAATAAAACTGAAATCTTTAAGAAGTGATCTTGCTAATCTTAAAGAAGAACGTAACGAGATTAACGCCAAATGGAAAAGCGAAAAAGAAGTTGTAGACAATATCCAAAACACAAAACAAGATATTGAAAACTTTAAACTTGAAGCCGAACGTGCAGAACGAGAAGGTAACTATGGTAAAGTAGCCGAGCTTAGATATGGTAAAATAAAAGAAGCGCAAGAAAAACTGGAAAGCCTTCAAAAAGACTTGCAATCGCAATCAGAACATAGCTTAATTAAAGAAGAAGTTAACTATGATGATATCGCAGAAGTTGTTGCAAAATGGACAGGTATTCCTGTTACAAAAATGCTTCAAAGCGAACGCGAAAAGCTTTTAAAACTTGAAGACGAGCTACATAAACGTGTTGTTGGTCAAGAAGAAGCTATAGAAGCAGTAAGTGATGCCGTTAGACGTAGTCGCGCAGGTTTACAAAACCCACAAAAACCAATTGGTACATTCCTATTTTTAGGAACAACTGGTGTTGGTAAAACAGAACTTGCTAAAGCATTAGCCGAGTATCTTTTTGATGACGAAAACGCAATGACTAGAATAGATATGAGCGAGTATCAAGAACGTCATGCCGTTAGTAGATTAGTTGGTGCGCCTCCAGGATATGTTGGCTATGACGAAGGAGGACAATTAACCGAAGCAGTAAGACGTAAACCTTATTCAGTTGTATTGTTAGACGAAATTGAAAAAGCACATCCGGATACGTTCAATATTCTATTACAAGTTTTAGACGAAGGTCATTTAACAGATAATAAAGGTAGGATGGCTGACTTTAAAAACACCATTATAATCATGACTTCTAACATGGGAAGTCACATAATACAAGAACGTTTTGAAGCTACCAAAGATGTAGAATCTGCTATGGAAGCTGCAAAAGTAGATGTTTTAGGATTACTAAAACAAACGGTACGTCCAGAGTTTTTAAACCGTATTGACGATACAATAATGTTTACACCTTTAACACAAGACAACATTACACAAATTGTAGGATTACAATTAAAAAGTGTAACTAAAATGATTGCTAAGCAAGGAATAACTTTTGACGCTACACCAGAAGCGATAGAATACTTAGCAGAAAAAGGTTATAATCCAGAATATGGAGCAAGACCAGTAAAACGAGTAATACAAAAAGAAGTATTAAATCAATTAAGTAAAGAGATTTTAGCTGGAAAAATAAATACAGATAGTATCATTTTACTAGATGCGTTTGACGGTGAACTTGTATTTAGAAATCAAGGTGATTTAGTTGAAGACGAATTATAATTTCATAAAGTTCTGTTAATACTAAAAAGACATATAATATTATAAAGTTTAGACCGTTTTCATAATTGGTTGGTTAGTTGAAAAAGCAGCACAAGACTTTTCTTACAGAAAAAGTGTAGTGTTGCTTTTTTTTTATTTTATTTAAAATTAAAAAAGCCACTTTTTTCAAAGTGGCTTTTCGAAAATTTTGGTTAAACTAACTAACTCTTAAAATAATAATTTGATACCAAAATTTACATCCATAGAATTGAAACCTAAAGACGTTGTTCCTACTGCATCTCCTTCATCTGGAGAAATTGCATTATAACCAAACTGTCCAAAAGTTGCTTCTAAAGTTAATACGTTAGATACAAAAAAGTCAACACCTGGTCTTAAATTAAAACCATAACCAGTTGCTCCATCATAAAAAGTTAATGGTACATCTGCTTGACCAAAAATGTAAAATTTCTCATTAATATTCCAGTATTTTCTTGCTAAAGGCATTACTGTTACTGCATCTACAGCATTTGCATCTGCTACTTTTACAGAACTATAACCTACACCTAAACCAACTGTAACAGAAGGAGAAACAAATGTTCCTACTACAGGCATAATTCCAAAAGTACTTGTATCTGATGCTTCATCATCATTAAACTCTAGTTGTCCTAATGCCCACCAAGCACCTTTTAATCCTTGGTTATCTTCTTGAGCAGATACTTTAAATGATATTAATAAAATTAATGCTAATGGTAATAATAATTTTTTCATGTCGTAATATTTGTTTTAGTTACTGACACAAATTTATAGCAGTCTTAGAGCTTAAAAACTGACTTTTATCATGCTTTTCAAAAGTTTTTACTTCATCTTAAAAATCAACATCCATTAGATTATTATTCTGTGTAAAATTTCTATAACTTTATATCATAATATTTATTTACATGAATTCTTTAAACACATATATAGACCACACACTTCTTAAAGCAACAGCGACAGAGCAAGATATTATTAACCTATGCGACGAAGCAAAAAAGCACAAATTTTTCTCCGTTTGTGTTAATAGTTGCTATGTTAGTTTAGCTAAAAGCCAATTAAACAACTCAGATGTTAAAGTATGTAGCGTCATAGGTTTTCCGTTAGGCGCTATGAGTACAAAAGCAAAAGTTGAAGAAACCAAACAAGCCCTAAAAGATGGCGCAGATGAAATTGATATGGTACTTAACATTGGTTTTTTAAAAAGTAAAAAATTTGATGCCGTTTGGCAAGACATAGAAGCCGTAAAACAAGTTATGCCCAATAACATACTAAAAGTTATTTTAGAAACTTGTTATTTAGAAGAAATTGAAATTATAAAAGCTAGTGAGTTAGCCATTAACTCTGGAGCAGATTTTATTAAAACATCTACCGGTTTTGGTACTGGTGGCGCAACAATACATGACGTCGAAATAATGAAAAGTGTTGCCCAAAAATGCAATGTAAAAATTAAAGCTTCAGGTGGAATTAGAGATACCGAAACCGCAAAAGCCTATATAGAAGCTGGTGCAGAACGTATTGGCACTTCTAACGGAATTGCAATTGTAACTGGTCAAAAAGCCGAAGAAGGTAATTATTAATCACAACTCTAAATATTTTAGACACTTTAGTCACTTTAAATACTTTTAACTAAAAAATGAGCGTACATATAGAAGCCAAAAAAGGCGAAATAGCAGAAACCATATTACTTCCTGGTGATCCTTTACGTGCTAAATGGATTGCAGAAACTTTTCTTGAAAACCCAGTTTGCTTTAACCGTGTAAGAAACATGTTTGGCTACACTGGCACTTATAAAGGCAATAATATATCTGTTATGGGAACAGGTATGGGCGTACCTAGTATTTCTATTTACGCACACGAGCTTATTACAGAATACGGCGTTAAAAACCTAATAAGAGTTGGTAGCGCTGGATCCTATCAAGAACATGTGAAAATTAGAGACATTGTTATTGCTATGGCGGCATCTTCTAATTCTGGTTTAAACGAATTGCGTTTTGGTGGCGCAGATTATGCCCCTACAGCTAATTTTGAATTATTTGAAAAAGCTGTTAATGTAGCTAGAGCCAAAAATATTCCTATTAAAGCAGGAAACATTTTTACTAGTGACGAGTTTTATGCAGACGATTTTGAATCGTACAAAAAATGGTCAAAATTCGGGTTACTTTGTGTTGAAATGGAAACTGCAGGCTTATATACTGTTGCTGCAAAACACAAGGTTAATGCGCTTACAATCTTAACCATTTCAGATTCTTTAGTTACAGGTGAGAGAACAACTAGCGAAGAACGCGAAACTACCTTTTCTGAAATGATTGAAATTGCTTTAGAACTAGCCTAAATAAAACATGAGACAATTTTTATTCTTATTAATAACATTAACTTTTTTTTCTTGTCAACAAACATCAGAATCAAAAGAAAAGGATGTTGTTAAAACCACTACTTATTACTTTATAAGACACGCAGAAAAAGATCGTTCTAATCCTTCAAATAAAAACCCTAATTTAACTATTGAAGGTCACAAAAGAGCTAAAAAATGGAGTGACGTTTTTAAGCACATTACATTTGACAAAATATATTCAACAAATTATAACAGAACTATACAAACAGCTCAGCCAACTGCCAATAAACAAAAAATTCCCATTCAATTTTATAAGCCTAATAAGTTGTACAGTAAAGAGTTTATTAATAATACTAAAGGAAAAACCGTTTTAGTGGTTGGACACAGCAATACAACTCCTTCGTTTGTCAATAAAGTTTTAAATGAAGAAAAATATCAAAATATAAACGACTCTGTTAATGGAAACCTTTATATAGTTACCATAAAAAATCAATCTAAAACAGATTATTTGTTAAGCATTCAATAATATAATTAGTAACTTTGCCCTAATGCAAAAGAAAATAAACATTCTTAATAAAAAGGCTAAATTTCAATATGAAATTTTAGACAAATACACTGCTGGAATTGTCCTAACTGGTACCGAAATTAAATCCATTAGAGACAGTAAAGCTTCTATTGCCGAAAGTTTTTGCGAGTTTAATGATCGTGGCGAATTATTTGTAATCAATATGACTATACAAGAGTATGTTTTTGGTAATTATTATAACCACAAACCTAAAGCAGAACGTAAATTATTACTTAACAGACGTGAGCTTAAAAAGTTAGAAAAAGAAGTCAATACGTCTGGTTTAACTATCATACCACTACGCTTATTTATTAACGAAAGAGGTCTTGCTAAGCTAGATATAGCCTTAGCTAAAGGTAAAAAGCTTTACGATAAAAGAGAAACTATTAAAGACCGTGATAACAAGCGTAATCTAGATCGTATCAAGAAAATTTATAATTAATTTAAGTCTCTGATAATTATATAATTCAGTAAAAAAAATTATGTTTGGCTTTATATAGGCAACCATTTAAGTAAAAATGACGTCTATACTATAAAACCAACATAATGAAAAAATCTTTACTTCTATTACTTTTATTGTTTTGTATTAAACTTTCTGCACAAGTTGTGGGAACTGTAACATCCAAAGAAAACAAACCACTTGCGGTAGTCAATATTTTTGTTGAAAACACACGTAAAGGAACAACCACAAACAACGACGGTTATTACCAATTAGATATTAAAAACACAGGAAATCACACTGTAGTGTTTCAATATTTAGGATTTAAAACACTAAAAAAGACTGTAACCATCAATAGTTTTCCTTTTACCTTAGACGCTGTTTTAGAAGAAGAAGATATTAATTTAGATGAAGTTGTTTTAAACGCAAAGGAAGATCCTGCTATTCAAATTATTAGAAACACTATTGCGAAAAGAAAAGAAAATCTAGAAAAATACAATACGTACACTTCTGATTTTTATTCCAGAGGATTATTACAACTTAAAGATGCACCAGAAAAGATTTTTGGACAAGAAATTGGAGATCTTGAAGGTAGCTTAGACTCGACCAGAAGTGGTATTATCTATCTTTCTGAAACCATTTCTAAACTAGAAAAATTATCGCCAAAACCTTTAAAAGAAACCATTACTGCTTCTAAAGTTAGTGGTAACAGCAATGGATTTAGTTTTAATAACGCGACAGATGTCGACTTTAATTTTTACGAAAACACCATAAGTCTTGAAACCGAAATCGTCTCTCCAATTGCAGACTTTGCCTTTAATTATTACAATTACAAATTAGTTGGTACATTTTATGACGATTCAGGACATTTAGTTAATAAAATTGAAGTTTTGCCAAAGCGTAAAAACGACAAAACCTTTGATGGTTTCATTTATATTGTAGAAGACCAATGGAGTTTATTTGGTTTAGAACTTAATATTACTGGGCAACAAGCGCAAATTGCACCTGTAGATTTGTTCACAATAAATCAGTCCTTTTCATATTTTGAAGACGAAAACGTTTGGGGAAAAATTTCTCAAATATTCGATTTTACATTTGGTTTTATGGGCTTTAATGGTAGCGGACGCTTTACCGCAGTGTACAGCGACTATGATTTTAATCCTAATTTAGACAAGAACAATTTCTCGCGCGAGATTCTTTCATTTAAAGATAACGCCAACAAAAAAGACAGCTTATACTGGCAAGAAAAACGACCTGTACCACTTACAGATGCCGAAGTTAAGGACTACATTAAAAAAGATAGCATACAATTGGTTAGAGAATCTCAACCTTACTTAGATTCGGTAGATCAAGCAGAAAACAAATTTAAACTTGGTGATATTTTAGGCGGTTACACGTATAAAAATTCGTTTAAAAAGAAACGTTTTTCAATTTCATCTCCAATTTCAGCAATTCAATTTAATACTGTGCAAGGTTGGAACGGAACAATAACCGCAGATTATACAAAACGCTATAAAGACAGCGAAAAATATTTCAACATAAAATCTGATGTTAATTATGGTTTTGCAGACGATAGATTACGTGGTACAGGAACTATAAACTATAGATTCAACAATAAAAATCGTGCATTTGTATCGCTTTCTGGTGGTAGTAAAGTAGAGCAATTTAATCCTAGTTTAACTAGTTTGCCGTTATTAAATACATCGTATTCTTTATGGGTTGAAAAAAATTATTTAAAGCTTTATGACCGTAGTTACGTACAAGCAAATTATAGTCAAGAGTTAGTCAATGGGCTTCACCTCTACTCTAATTTAAGTTACAATAACCGAAAATCGCTTTTTAATACCACAGACCAAGCTTGGTACCCAAAAGCAGACCGAGAATACACGAGCAATAATCCAGTAGATCCTACTGCTTACGGTATTCCTTCTTTTGCAAACCATCATATTTATAAGTTAAATTTAAACACGCGTATTAATTTTGGTCAAAACTATTTAAGTTATCCTAACGGAAAATATAACATACCAAATAGTAAAATTCCGACGCTATTTTTAGGTTACGAAAAAGGATTTGGCAGCAGCATTAGCAACTACAATTTTGATTTGTTTAAAGCACAATTATATCAAAATGTCAACTTAAGCAACAAAGGAGATTTAACTTACTATTTAAAAGCTGGCGTATTTAATAATGCAGATAATATTGCGTTTATAGATTACCATCACTTTAACGGTAACCAAACCAATATTGTTATGGATGGTAATTATATAAACAGTTTTAAAATCTTACCGTATTACGATTTAAGCACCAATAACAACTATGCCGAAATCCACACAGAGCACAACTTTAAAGGCTATATTTTAAACAAAATCCCTTTAATAAATAAACTAAACTACAATTTGGTTTTAGGTTATAACGCTGCATTAACTAAAGAAAACAAGCCTTACAACGAGTTTTCTATAGGTTTAAGTAACCTAGGTTGGGGAAAGGTTAGGTTTTTACGTGTAGATTACGTGCGCGCTTATTCTGGAAGCGGATTGGTTAATGATACCTTTTTGTTTGGGTTTAGTTTTTAAATGATTAATACTTAGTAAATCTAGACTTGATTTTGAACAAAAAATCAACTAACTTCGTTTGATATTGAATAATGCGAATTGGAAACTCGCTTTCTCTTTTCATTGGCAAACATTTAAAACAAAACAAATATGAAACATCTTATTAAATTTTTATTCATTGCAATAATCTCATCTAATTTTACTTATGCTCAAAAAATAAAATTGAAAAAGGGAAAGATACTAGTGGATGATATAGAAGTATTTAATTACGATTCTAGTAAGTCTGAAGGCTGGTTGAGTATTTATAATATTGAAAGTGGAGATGAAGTAATTTTTATTAAAGAAGCTGACAACGGAACATACACTTATCAAGATGATGATTACACTATTTATAAATTTTTAGAGCAAGACGTTATTGTAGAAATTTCCGGATATTCAGTATGGAAAAGTTACATAAAATTTCTATTTAAAAATAAAGTATTTGACACTGATGGCAAACTCAACGACTCTAACATTGAAACTCTCAAAACCAAGTTCGACGAAAACATAACTGAAAGAACAATTAAAAACTGATAAACGATTTGCCAACAACGTGTATAATTAATTGCTAGTTCTAACCTACTTACGAATATTCCAAAAAACTATTAAAAACCACTAATTCTTATCCTCCAAAAGCGGTACAAATCTAAACTCGCCAAACTCAGTTTTTTCAAAATCGGTTTGCCCTTTTCTAACAAAAAGTGTCATGGTTTGTACGTTATCTCCAACAGGTATTACTAAACGACCATCAATTTTAAGTTGCGCTAATAATGGTTTTGGTACAAATGGCGCACCAGCAGTAACAATAATACTATCAAAAGGTGCTTCTTCTACTAATCCTTTATAGCCATCACCAAAAATTAGTTTTTTAGCACGATAGCCTATTTTTGGTAAAAAACGACTGGTTAGTTTAAATAATTCGTGTTGTCTTTCTATACTATACACTTTAGCGCCAAGCTCGCATAACACAGCAGTTTGATAACCGCTACCTGTACCAATTTCTAAGACTTTATCGCCACGTTTTACTTGCATTAATTCGGTTTGAAATGCTACCGTGTAAGGTTGTGATATGGTTTGATCTGCCGCAATAGGAAACGCTTTATCTTGATACGCATGATCCAAAAAACTAGAATCCATAAATAAGTGTCTTGGTATCTTACCAATAGCATCTAAAACATCGTTATTAGTAATACCTTTTGCTTTTAAAACTGCTACTAGTTTCTGTCTTAATCCTTTATGTTTAAACGTATCTTTCAAAATATGGGCTAGTTTAGAAGGCTAAAATTACTTTAAAATTTTAAAGCTCAAAATAAAAATTTTCAATTTATAAATTCTTCTTAAATCAAAGATTTAATTATCAAATTCATTTAAAAAACTGTTTAAAAAACTTATTTTTGTTAAAAACAGAATAATCTATGCTTAAAGCTGGTGTATTAGGTGCTGGTCACCTTGGAAAAATTCATTTAAGACTACTTAAACAATCAGAAAAATTTGAATTAGTAGGTTTTTACGATGCAGACCAAGAAAACGGTAAAAAAGTAGAAGCTGAATTTGGCTACAAATATTTTGAAACTATAGAACAATTAATAGATGCTGTAGATGTTGTAGATATTGTTACACCAACATTATCGCACTTTGACTGCGCTAGACAAGCCATTAAAAAAGGCAAACATATCTTTATTGAAAAACCAATTACTAACACTGTGCAAGAAGCCGAAGCTATTAGAACTTTGGTTGCAGAACACGGTGTAAAAGGTCAAGTTGGTCATGTAGAGCGTTTTAATCCTGCATTTACAGCAGTAAAAGACCAATTAGATAGCCCAATGTTTATTGAGGCACATCGATTGGCCGAGTTTAATCCGCGTGGTACAGACGTACCTGTAGTTTTAGACTTAATGATTCACGATATAGACGTTATTTTAAGCGTTGTAAAATCTAAAGTTAAAAACGTGTCTGCAAGTGGCGTTTCGGTAATTAGTGACACTCCAGATATTGCAAACGCGCGTATCGAGTTTGTTAACGGTTGCGTAGCCAATATTACAGCAAGCAGAATTTCACTTAAAAACATGCGTAAAACACGTTTTTTCCAGCGTGATGCATACATTTCGGTAGACTTTTTAGAAAAGAAATGTGAAGTCGTAAAAATGAAAGACGCACCAGAACAACCTGGAGATTTTGATATGATTTTACAAAATGCCGAAGGTATTAAAAAGCAAATCTATTTTGACAATCCAGAAATATCAGCTAACAACGCCATTTTAGACGAGCTGGAAAGTTTTGCCAACGCCATAAACACTAACACAACACCAGTTGTAACGTTACACGATGGTACAGAAGCTTTGCGTGTAGCCACAATGATTATCGATCAATTTTAAACTAATTTATAATTTAAAAATTTCGCTTTCGCGGAAATAAAATTCAACATACAAACATGAAACATGTAGCAGTTATTGGCGCAGGAACAATGGGTAACGGTATTGCCCATACCTTTGCCCAATCAGGATTTAAAGTTAATTTAATAGACATTAGCGATGCTTCTTTAAAAAGAGGTATGGATACCATTGCAAAAAATTTAGATCGCATGGTCGCTAAAGAAAAAATTACAGAAGCTGATAAAGCTGAAACTTTAGCAAACATTACCACGTTTACAACAACAGAAGATGGCGTTAAAAATGTAGGCTTAGTTGTAGAAGCAGCTACCGAAAATGTAGACTTAAAACTTAAAATCTTTAAGCAATTAAGTGATGTTTGTCCAGAAGATACCATCTTAGCTACAAACACATCTTCTATTTCTATCACACAGATTGCTGCTGTAACCAACAGACCTGACAAAGTGATTGGTATGCATTTTATGAATCCTGTACCAATCATGAAATTAGTAGAAATTATTAGAGGTTACAACACGACAGATGAGGTTACAAATACGATTATGGAATTATCTAAAACCTTAGGTAAAGTTCCTGTAGAAGTTAATGATTATCCAGGTTTTGTTGCCAATCGTATTTTAATGCCAATGATTAACGAGTCTATTGAAACGTTATACAACGGTGTTGCTGGTGTTACCGAAATTGATACCGTAATGAAGTTAGGTATGGCGCATCCAATGGGACCATTACAATTAGCAGATTTTATTGGTCTTGATGTATGTTTATCCATCTTAGAAGTGATGTACAACGGATTTAAAAACCCTAAATATGCACCTTGCCCATTATTAGTAAATATGGTTCGTGCTGGTAAATTAGGTGTGAAATCTGGTGAAGGTTTTTACGATTATTCAGAAAGTAGAAAAGCCGAAAACGTTTCAAAACAATTTAGTTAATTAAATAATAATCAGACAATAAGGTAAAATCAACTAAAGTTGATATTTACCTTATTTTGTTTTTGTTTATGAGTAAAATTTTACCATTTAAAGCTGTAAGACCAACAAGAGACAAAGTAAGTCTAGTTGCTTCAAGATCGTACCAAAGCTATACGCAAGCCGAACGTGAAGCAAGATTAGATTATAATCCGTTTTCTTTTTTACATATTGTTAATCCAGGTTATAAATATGATAAAGAAATTTCTGGAGAAGCTAGATACAATCTTGTAAAAAATAGGTATTTAGAGTTTAAAGAAGATGGTATTTTTATTCAAGATCAATCGCCTTGTTATTACATTTACAAAATTGTAGATAGAGATAATCAAGAGTTTAATGGTATTGTTGCTGCTGCAAGTGTTGAAGATTATAACAAAAACGTTATAAAAAAACACGAAGATACCATTGCGTCTAGAGAAGTTATTTTTAAAGACTACTTAAAAACAGTTGGGTTTAATGCAGAGCCTGTACTACTTACCTATCCTAAAAATAATACCATTAGTGCGATTATTAAGGAAAAACAAAAGGAACGTGCAGAGTTTGAGTTTACTACAACTTACCGCGATACGCATTACCTTTGGTTAATTGATAATCCAGAAGACATCAACGCTATTAGCGATGCGTTTAGCAACATAAAAACATTATATATTGCAGATGGACATCATAGATCTTCGTCTTCAAAATTACTTTGTGAAGATTTAAAATCTAACAATCTACAACATACAGGAAACGAAACTTATAATTATTTTATGAGTTATTTAATCTGTGAAGAAGAATTAAAAATTAATCAATTTAACCGCTTGGTAAAAGATCTAAACGGATTAACAAAAGAAGAGTTTTTGATTCAACTAGATACGATGTTTAGAATAGAAAACAGAGGTATTATGCCTTATCAACCTTCTAAACAACATCATTTTAGTATGTATTTAGATGGTGAGTTTTATTCGTTGTATTTAAGAAAATCTAATTATATTTTTAATACTGCATTAGATCAATTAGATGCGCAAATACTATACAAAACCATCTTACAACCTATTTTAGGCATTACAGATTTAAGAAACGATAATCGCATTATATATTTAAGCGGTAAAAAAGACATTGTAAATTTAAAAAGTATGGTAGATAGTAAAGCTTTTGAAGTCGGCTTTGGTATGATTCCTGCAACCATTGAGCAAATGAAACTTATCGCAGACCAAAATCTAACCATGCCACCAAAAAGCACATATATAGAACCTAAATTAAGAAGTGGCGTTACTATTTATGAGTTTTAAATTCAATTTAATCTATGAGCATAAAACATAACTTAGATACTATAAAACAAACATTACCAGATCACGTTACGCTTGTAGCTGTATCTAAAACAAAACCTGTAAGTGATCTAATGGAAGCTTACAACGCTGGACAACGCATTTTTGGAGAAAACAAAATCCAAGAAATGGCAGATAAGTATCAAGAAATGCCAAAAGATATCAAGTGGCATATGATTGGTCATGTACAGCGTAATAAGGTAAAATATATGGCAGAGTTTGTAGATTTAATTCATGGTGTAGACAGTCTAAAACTACTAAAAGAAATAAACAAACAAGCCTTAAAACACGATAGAATAATTAATTGTTTACTTCAAATTAAAATTGCTGAAGAAGATAGTAAGTTTGGGATGCGCATTAAAGATGCTGAAGAATTATTGCTTTCTGAAACCGTTTCAGAATTAAAAAACATAAACATCGTTGGTCTTATGGGAATGGCAACATTTACAGATAATAAAGACCAAATAAAAGAAGAGTTTTTACGCTTAAAATCTACTTTTGAAGATTTAAAAACAATACAAACTTCAAATTGCAACTTGCAAACTATTAGCATGGGCATGAGTGGCGATTATAAATTAGCTATAGAATGCGGTAGTACAATGGTTAGAGTTGGAAGTAGTATTTTTGGCGAAAGAAATTATAATAATTAAAAGATATATTTCTATTTATACGATAGTCGACATAGAAACTACAGGCGGTAAATACAATGAAGAAGGTATTACCGAAATTGCTATTTATAAATTTGATGGGCATAAAGTTGTAGATCAATTTATAAGTTTAGTCAATCCCGAAAGAGAGATTCAACCTTTCGTGGTTAATCTTACTGGGATTAATAGTAATATGCTTAAAAATGCACCTAAGTTTTATGAAGTTGCTAAACGTATCGTAGAAATTACCGAAAACACCATATTAGTAGCTCACAATGCAAAATTTGATTATCGCATACTTCGTACAGAATTTAAACGATTAGGTTTTGATTACGAACGTGAAACCTTATGTACTGTAGAGCTTTCTAAAGATTTAATTCCAGACCAAAAAAGCTATAGTTTAGGTAAACTTGTGCGCGCTTTAGGAATACCAGTAAGCGATAGGCATCGCGCAGCAGGAGATGCAAAAGCGACGGTTAAATTATTTCAGTTGTTATTAGATAAAGACACTAATAAAAACATTATACAAGAGTCCGTTAGAAAAGAGCCTAAATTTCAAATGGAACCAAGGTTAATAGATATAGTTCAAGATTTACCTAGTGAAACTGGCGTGTATTACATTCATAAATCAGACGGAGAAATTATTTACATAGGTAAAAGTAAAAACATAAAAAATCGCGTTAATCAACATTTTACTGGCACAAATCCAAAGTCAAAAAAAATACAAAGTTTAGTCGCTGCAGTTACTTTTGAAAAAACAGGTAGTGAATTAGTTGCGCTTTTAAAAGAAAGTGAAGAAATTAAAAAAACAAAACCTGCTTTTAATAGAGCGTTAAGACGTAATATTTTTACGCATGCACTTTACAGCTTTACAGACCATAAAGGTTATATAAATCTAACCATTGATAAAGCCTATAAAGACAAAGCTAATATTACAACGTTTAGTAATAGACAAAGTGGTAAACACTTTTTAGAAAAAGCTATAGAAGACTATAATCTTTGCCAAAAACTTACAGGTATTTATAAAACCAACACAAGCTGTTTTAACTACGAATTAAAAAAATGTGAAGGTGCTTGTATACAACAAGAATCTGCAGAAGACTACAATAATCGCGTTAATCAATTATTAAAAAAACATAGTTACGACCAACAAAATATGGTGATTATAGATCGAGGTCGTGATGTTGACGAACGTAGCGCTATTTTAATTAAAAATGGCATTTTTAAAGGGTTTGGCTTTTACAGCTTAAACTATCAAATTAATAATTTAGATATTTTAGAATCTATTATCACACCAATGGAAAATAATAGAGATCAACAACATATCATACAAAGCTATTTAAGACGTAATAAGCGTTTAAAAATCATTCAATTACCATGAGGAAATTATCATTACTAACCTTTCTAACCTTTTTATTTACTAACCTCCTATTTGCTCAAATTCAATTTAATTCAGAAAACATTAATGTTACCAAATCAGATTTAAAAAAAAATACTTTTGAGCAAGATACCACAGCAAATGCTATTGTTTTATATGAGTTTGGAAACGCTTACATAGACGATGATACATTTGATTTAGTTTTTGAATACAAGAAAAAAATAAAAATCTTGAATCGAGAAGGTTTTAAACACTCAAATGTAAGTGTAAGACTATATAATTCTGATAGAAATAAAGAAAAAATAAAAAAAATTAAAGGCTCTACAACAAATCTTGTTAACGGAAAAATTAAAAGAATCAATCTAGAGTCTTCTCAAATATTTGAAGACAAAATTGATGAAAACAACACTTTGGTAAAATTTACATTACCAGATATTAAAGAAGGTTCTGTAATTACATATACATATGAGCTTAGAACTCCTTTTATCTATAAATATCAACCATGGTATTTTCAAGAAGACATCCCTAAATTGTATAGTGAATATATAACTAGTATTCCTGGTAATTATGATTATAATATAAAATTAGTGGGAGATTTAAAACTAAAAACTCATGATATGAGTTTGGACAAATATTGTATTGAAGTTAATAATGGCGGTTCTGCTCATTGCACTGTAGCTAAATATATTATGACTGATATTCCTGCTTTTAGGGAAGAAAGTTATATGCGTGCAGCTTCAAATTACCTTTCTAGAATTGAATACGAATTAAAAACTATTAACAAATTTGATGGTACAGTAGATAACATAACTAAAAGCTGGGAGACTGCTGATAGAGAATTAAAAACTGATCAAGATTTTGGAAGACAATTAAAAAAATCGAGTTTAGTTAAAAAGTTAATTCCTGAAGACGAAATTTCAAAACAAAATTCATCATTAAAAAAAGCTAAATTGATTTATGATTATGTTAAGAACAACTACACATGGAATCATAAACATCGTGTTTTTAAAGATATCTCTGTTAAAGACGTAATAGATGAAAAATCTGGCAACACAGCAGAAATTAACCTTCTTCTTTATAATTTATTAAACACCCATGATTTAAAAGCAAACCCTATATTATTAAGTACTAGAGATCATGGTGTAGTAACTAAACTTTTTCCTGTAATTTCAGAGTTTAATTACCTTATTATAAAATTAGAAATTGAAGGCAAAAATTACTTTTTAGATGCTACAGATAAAGATTTAGTTTTTGGTCAAATTCCGTTTAAATGTCTTAATGATTATGGTCGAGAAATAGATTTTGATAATGGTAGTAAATGGATTGATTTAGAGCCTCAAACAAAATCATCTATATATCAAAAGTCTGATATAACAATAAACGACGACTATACATTTAATGCAATAATAAGCATACAAAGTTTAGGCTATAAAGCTTTAGATATTAAAAGAGAATTTAATAAAAACAATCAAAAGTATAAAGACTACTATATACAAGCATTTCCAGATTTTACATTTGAAAATATTGATGTAGTAATTGATGAAGCTACTTTAGAAGTCAATGAAACTTTAACTTTTTCTGGACCTGTAAATGTAATTGGTAATAAAGTTTATTTTGACCCATTTATTTTTAAAAATTTCACCGAAAACCCATTAAAATTGCAAGAAAGATCTTATCCTGTAGATTTTGGCTATGAAGATATGTATACAAATAGAATTAAAATCTTTTTTAGCGATGATTTTGTAATCAACGATATTTCTAAGGAAAACACAAAACAGTTACCTCAAAGTTCTGCTCTTTCAATTTTTAAATCAAAAGAAAATAATGGATTAGCTGAGTTTTATTTTAAAGCTAACTTTTATGAAAAAAGTTATCATCACTTATTTTATAAAGACTTAAAGTCATTTTTTGATAATTTAGTAGATTTACAATCTAACTCAATATTAGTTTTAGAAAAAAAGAGTTAATTAAATGATAAATATTAACAAACAAAATAACTGGAAAGAGAAACTTCATGAAATTATTTATGAAGCAGATACACCTGCCGGAAAATTGTTTGACATTATTTTACTACTTCTAATAATTACAAGTATAATTTTGGTTATGCTTGAAAGTGTAGAAGAGTTTGCTGCAAAATATATCGATTTTTTAAATGCTGCAGAATGGGTTATAACCATACTTTTTACTATAGAATATATTGCACGTATAACAGTAGTAAGTCAGCCTAAAAAATATATTTTTAGTTTTTACGGAGTCGTAGATTTATTATCTACAATTCCTAAATATTTATCCTTTTTTATACTCGGGTCACACTCGTTAATAGCATTTAGAGCATTACGATTAATGCGTGTATTTAGAATTTTAAAACTAGCACGATATGTAGGTGAGTCTAATAACCTAATTAAAGCGCTTAGAGCAAGTCGTGCAAAAATAGCTGTATTTGTATTTTTTGTGCTTATAGTTTGTGTTATTCTAGGCGCTGTAATGTACATAGTAGAAAGTGGTCAAGATAGCGGCTTTACAAGCATACCAAGAAGCGTATACTGGGCAATAGTTACACTTACAACTGTAGGTTATGGCGATATTGCTCCTGCTACTGCATTAGGACAATTAATTTCTTCAATAATAATGATTATTGGTTATGGTGTTATTGCTATTCCTACAGGAATTGTATCTGTAGAATATTCTAAAAATTATAAAGAGGACACGCAAACCGTAAAAAAACCAACAGTAAAACAAATAAGAACAAACACACAAACTTGTAGTAATTGTCTTGAAACAGACCATGATAACGATGCTAATTTTTGTAAAACCTGCGGTAATAACCTTCATTAATTTTGAACAATAAAAAATTTTTAATTTCTGTTGTTGGTCCTACAGCAATTGGCAAAACAGCGCTTAGCATAAAATTGGCAAATTATTTTAAGACTGAAATAGTTTCGGCAGATTCTAGACAGTTTTTTAAAGAAATGAGTATTGGTACTGCTGCTCCAACAGAAGAAGAATTAGCTGCTGCTCCACATCATTTTATTCATCATAAATCCATTACAGAAGATTACAATGTTGGTACTTTTGAAAAAGAAGCACTAAAAAAAATTGAAGAGCTACATCAAAAACATGATATAGTAATTATGGTTGGCGGCTCAGGTTTATATGTAGATGCTGTGACAAAAGGATTAGATTATTTTCCTGATGTAGATCCAAAAATTAGAAAACAACTTAATTATACACTTGAAAAGGAAGGTTTGGAAGCGCTTCAGCTTCAGCTTAAAAATTTAGATATAGTTGCTTATAATACAATTGCTATTGATAATCCACATCGTGTTATTCGTGCTTTAGAAATTTGTATAGGAACAAACAAACCATATTCTTCGTTTTTAAATAAAGAAAAAAATAAAAGACCATTTAAAACAATTACAATTGGTCTAACAGCAGATAGAGAGGTTATTTACAATCGTATTAACAAACGTGTTGATATTATGGTTGAAAATGGTTTAATTGATGAAGTTAAATCTTTAATTGAACATAAACATTTAAACGCATTAAATACGGTTGGTTACAAAGAAATCTTTAACGCTTTAGACAATACTTGGTCATTAGACTTTGCTATTTCTGAAATTAAAAAAAATAGCCGAAGATTTGCTAAACGACAATTAACCTGGTTTAAAAGAAACAACGACACACTTTGGTTTGACTATTTAGCTCCTTTAGAAAAAATTATAAAGTCCATAAAAAATACTATGTAGTAAAAAAAAAGTCAGCTAATCATTAGCTGACCTTTTTTATTGTAAATTAAACTAAAACTAGTCTTTATTAACTACTAATCTAAATCCTTCTCCGTGAATATTTAAAATTTCAACATTAGGATCTACTTTTAAATACTTTCTAAGTTTAGCTATGTAAACATCCATACTTCTAGATGTAAAATAGTTATCATCTCTCCAAATTTTTGTTAAAGCAAGTTCACGAGGCATTAAATCATTCTCATGTAATGCTAATAAACGTAGTAATTCGTTTTCTTTTGGCGATAGCTTAATTGGCTCGTCTTCTTTAAACGTAAGAAATCTTAATTTAGAGTTTAAATGAAAATCTCCAATAGTAAATTCAAATTGTTTACTATCTGCTAAAGAGTCTGTTGCTTTACGTTGCATGATAGCTTTAATTTTCATTAAAAGTACTTCGCTATCAAAAGGTTTATTTAAGTAATCGTCTGCTCCTACTTTATATCCTTTAAGCACGTCTTCTTTCATAGCCTTTGCTGTAAGGAAAACAATAGGAATATCTTCGTTTTTTTCTCTAATTTCTTTAGCTAAAGTAAAACCATCCTTATAAGGCATCATGACGTCTAAGATACATAAATCAAAATCACCTCTTTTAAATTTTTCGAAGCCTTCCATACCGTTTTTGGCATGTGTTACTTCGTAATCATTCATAGTTAAATAATCTTTAAGGACAGTTCCAAAATTTGGATCGTCTTCTACTAATAGTATTCTTTTTTGTACTTCTTCCATAGTTTTTATGATATTAACGGAAGTTTGATTGTAAACGTACTTCCTTTGTCTTTTTCACTTTCTACCGATATGTGACCTTGATGGTCTTCTATTATTCTTTTTACATAGGCTAATCCTAACCCATGACCTTTTACATTATGTATATCTCCTGTATGTTCTCTATAAAATTTTTCGAACACACGTTTTTGTGCTGATTTGCTCATACCACTTCCGTGGTCTTTTACGTGCACTAAAATATTATTACCTACAACTTCTGTTGTTACTATTATTTTTGGTGCTTCTGGAGAATACTTAATGGCATTATCCAGAATATTTACTAATACATTTGTAAAGTGAGAGTCGTTTGCTAAAACAGAGGTTTTGTCTGCATTTAGATTAACGGTTATCTCTCCGCCTCTATCTTCAATTATTAGCTCTACGTGCATTATTGCTTCTTCGACTAATTCATGCAGATCTACTCGTTCTTTACTTATGTTTAGTTCATTTTTTTCAAGTTTAGATATTCTTAAAACGTTTTCTACTTGTGCGTGCATACGTTTGTTTTCTTCACGTATCATTCCTAAATAACGTAACACTTTATCTTTATCTTCTAATATCTTAGGGTTTTTTATAGAATCTAATGCCAAATTAATTGTTGCTATTGGCGTTTTAAATTCGTGCGTCATGTTATTAATAAAGTCTGTTTTTATTTGTGAGATTTGACGTTGTTTAATTAATTGATAAAGTGCACTTGAGTATGCTAAGATAATTACCGATGTAAATACTATTGATAATATTAGCATAGTCATAATTGAAGAAAGAATAAACTCTTTACGATCAGGGAAATTAACTAGTAGTCTATAGTTGTTTTTATCATTTTTGTTTAAAAAAATTGGTACACTAAAGGTAGCGCCTTCATTTTTTTCAAAATCTTCTGTTTTTACTTTTGTTGCTAATTCGTTACTGTAAATGGCAAATTCGTAATCTATATCTATATCGTCTTCTAATAGTTTTAAACTAAGAAGTCTATTAATTTCGTCTACTGTAACGCGCTTGTGTATTGGTCTTCTGTAAGCAAACTCTTCGTAAGAGTTTTTAGAGAAGACTTCTGCATATTCTTTTGTACTAATTTCTGATAAAAGTGCTGTTAGGCTTGTACCACCTTCAACTAAATTATTATCTACTACTTTAGTTTCTTTTTCGCTTAGTATTCTTTTTACGTTTATACTATCTAAACCTATGTCAAAGAGCGCAGACGATAGTTTAAAATTTTCTTCTAAAATACCGTTTCTGTAAATTAGGGTTTCGTTATTATCTCTATTTTTTTGCTCTACATAAAAGTTTAAAATTGCAGTTGTATCTGCTTTTGTTCCGCTTTCTTGTATAGATTTTGTAACCCAAAAAAGATGTTTATTATACTCTTGATCTTCTATTGTTTTAGAAACATAACTTAATGCTTTTTTTACATTAAAATTAAATTGCTCTTCTGTGTTTCTAAGAGAATTGTTGATATAGTAAGCCTGCACTAATATTATCCCTATCAAGGACAGGCTCATTAAGACAACTAAAGCAAGAAAAACTCTTTTGTTCATCACCCAAAATTAAGATTTTAACATTTACCCTTCCTTGCTTTTAACCTTACATTAACAAAAATGTTAAAATTTAGTCTTTTTGTAGTTTTTGTAACAGATTTTGATGTATTTGTAGTACTTGGGCTTTAGCTTCTTCTAGATTTATATTTTGAATTACATAATCTGAAAGCTTAATTTTTTCTTCATCTTTCCATTGGTTATTCATCACAGATTTTACTTTTTCTTTTGATGCACTATCTCTAGACATGACTCTTTTTAGTCTAACTTCTTCTGGTGCTGTAACCGTTATTATGTAGTCATATTTTTTATAGCTACCGTTTTCAAAAAGGATTGCTGCTTCACTAATTACATAAGGCGCTTCTTGTTTTTTTACCCATCTTTTAAAGTGACTAGCTACTTTTGGATGGACAATAGCATTCATTTTTTGTAATAAATCTTTATTGTTAAAGATTTGTTTTGATAAAAAATCACGATTTAATTTTCCGTTTTGATAAGCATTATCACCAAACAGAGCTATTAATTTTCTTTTAATTACTTTAGACCGATTCATAAGCGCTTTTGCTTCTGTATCTGCAATATAAATTGGCACACCTAACTCTTTAAAAAAGTTAGCTATTGTGGTTTTACCACTTCCTATTCCGCCAGTTAATCCTACTAAAGTTTTCATTGTTGAGTTATGATAAATTCTATTTGTTGCTCTTGTTGCCTAACATTTTTTATGTTATTTGGTTTAGTAACAATTTTGGGTATTAAATATGATTTATTTTTTGAGTTTTTGTAATCACATTCTATTTTAAAATCTTCTTCAGAAATTGAATTAAAATTATCGATTGTTGTAGCATATTTAACTGTTAATTGTTTAGGAAAGTAATTGATTTTTATATGATCTGGCACATTAACAATTGTTATAGGTAGTGTTACAATACCTTCGGTAAACTTTGAAACTTCTATTTTAAACTGAACTTTATTAGCTTCTATTTTAACATCATTACTAATACTATCTACAACCAAATCTACTAGTGTATTGACATTTGATTTTAAATCTTTAAAATCTTTATGTTTAGTTTTTACATAATTTATATCTTTTAATAAACTAGCTGGACCAATTATTTTAATTGAATCTGGGTAAACTTTAACGTTATCTAAAGTGTTAAAACCTTGCGCATAAGTTATATTAAAATCTGTTTTTACAGGAATCTTTTTTATTTGGTTAACATCGTATCTAAATATTAAACTATCTGGATTTACGTTTACAACCTTGACATTTTTACCAAATTGCTTGCTAATATTTGAAAATCCTTTTTTTTCTGTCCAAATTAAAGTTGAATCTTTTAAAATTACATCAGATTCTAAATCGACTTCAACTGTTGGTTTATTAATTGCATACCTTAACCATTTAAAACCATAAGTGTCTAAAGTAATTTTTAATTGATTAGATGTATCGTTTAAAATAACCTGAGTTTCTTTAGCATTTGTAGGCTTTACTTTAAAAACCAAAGTACCTTGATAATTTTGTGATAATTTAGATAATATTAAAATGGTCAAAGAAATAATAAAAAAAAGCACAAAAACATTAAGTTTTTTACTTTTAAATAATTGTGATATTTTATTTTTAATTGGACTCATTTATGGTTTAAAAAATAAACTAGGAAATAAATTTTCTGGCTTTTTACTACTTAAAGATAAAATTATAGTTGACTTTAAAAAACCATATCCATAACCAAAAAACTGAATTATAATTGCTAATACACTTTTAATAGCAACCATTAAATTTTTTGTTTTTAAAATAGCTAAAATAAAAGCAACACTAAAATATAAAACATAAGCTAATATTGGTAAATAAACGTTTAATATAGCTAACACTATTGAAAATAATAAACCTAGAATAAACACACTAGGAAACCAATAGGTAATTTTTTTTGTTGAAGGATGCCATAAATTTAAAATTGGTCTTACCGACCCAAACTTATATACTTGTTTATAAAATTTAGACCAAGATATACGACGTTTATGATAGACAAATGCTCCTGGTATAAGTTTGGTTTTATAACCCAAGTTCCATAATCTAATGGATAAATCAGGATCTTCACCAGGATGGATATTTCCAAAACCGTTAGTATCCAAAAACCCTTTTTTAGATAATCCCATATTAAAACTTCTTGGCTGAAATTTGTCTATAGATTTTTTATTTCCTCTAATTCCTCCTGTAGTAATTACAGAAGTCATACTAAAATCTATTGCTTTTTGAAGTGATGTAAAACTTTTATGTGCAGCGTCAGGACCACCAAAACAATCTACATATTCTTTTACTAAACTTTTTTTTACTTCAATTAAGTAATTTGATGGTAAAAGGCAATCGCTATCTAATATAATAAAGTAATTACCTTTTGCTTTTTTCATCCCGTAATTTCTTGAATCTCCAGGACCAGAATTTGGTTTAAAAAAATATGAAATATCTAAAACTGACTGATACTTTCTAATTACCTCTTTAGAGGTTAAAGTAGAACCATCTTCAATAATAACAACTTCAAAAGGGATATCTCCTTTTAATTTAGAAAAACTTTGTAGTAGTTCTTCTATTTCATTTGGACGATTATAAACTGGAATTATAAATGAAAAATCTAACTTCATAAAACAAAAGTAAGTTAAACCCATAAAAAAAGCCACCTAAATAGGTGGCTCTTTTATTATATATATTAAAAGTTAGTTTTTAATAACTTTTACTGTCTTAGTTGCATTACCGATAGTTACTTTAACAAAGTAAGCACCAGCTTGTAAGCTAGACATATCTACAACTTCTGTCATAGCATTTGGTACATTTCTAAATACCTCTTGACCAACCATATTGTAAACAGACACATTATTAATCTCTTTTTGAGCAGATAATGTTAAGTTATTGTTTACTGGGTTTGGATAGTATGTAAATGTTGCTTCTTTATCAAAATCTTGAGTTGATAATGATACTGCATCTACTGATAAACAGAACGTACCTTCTGCTCCACTATAACCTGAAACCTGTACATAATAAGTACCAGCTGTAAGTGTTAAATCAGATATTAAAGAATTCCATGAGAACCCATTAGATAAGGTTTCAACACCATCATCTTGACTACAACCTTCTTCTACTAAAGCTCCAGACATACCTGAATAAACAGCAATTTGCGTATCTACTAAAGTACCTCCTAAATAATCTGTAGAGACAGTTACATCTGAATCTGAAGATAAAGTAAATGTGTACCACACATCAGAGCCAGCTCCACCTATAAAACATGTACCTGCTCCTTCTCCAGAATTCGTTGCTCCTACATTAGTTCCATTATTTGTAGAACCATCACAAATCATTTCTCCTATAGTTATAGGTGTTGCATTTGAAATATCATCATTAACTGGAGGACATGTGTATGTAACATCTGTTAAAGTAGCATCACAAGCTGAATCACTTTCATTATTTAAAACAATAGATACTGTTGATCCACTAGAGAAAGGTCCAATATTAGTAACTCCAGTTGTTGAAGTCGTTGTTGTTAAAGCGCCAGAACCATCATCATAAGTTATAGTTAATGTAGATGAGCTTCCTAAATCTGTAATATCTATATCTATAGAAAATTCATCACTAGCACAATTTTCTACTAAAGAAGTAGTTGCTACAGCAGCTGAACATGGTAATGAATATAAACAAAACTCAACTGTTGCTTGTTCTGTATCTGTCCAAACCATAGCCCAATAGTCATTACCCGGAGTAAGACCACTTATTGATCCTGAAGTATTATTTAAACATGTTCCTGATACTTCTGTTAATGTACCACAATCTGTTCCTTCATATATAGTTACACCTGGACTTCCTGTCCCTGAAGTAAATTCCATAGCACCACTTGTTGGAGCAGTAAAAGTATACCAAATACCGTAATTTCCTGATGCGTCACAAGATGTTAATTCATTTATACCTTCAGTAGCACTTGTAGTGGTTGCTGTTGTATTTGCTGGACAAGTAGACGCAACTGGAATTGTTAATGCAATTGCTCCTGCACAATCATCATTAGCTGGTGGTGGTGGATTTAAATAAATACATAAATCAAATTCGACATAATTTGAAGAAGAACTACTTCTTACATTTACATAATAAGTTTCTCCTGCAACTGTAGAAACTACCAAATCACCAGTGTTAAAACAACTAGTTGAAGATCCTACTTGGGTTAATGACCCACATTCTCCTTCGTAAGCTGAAACGTATGTTGAAGTAAATCCAGAATCAAAAGTTTCATCTACAGTTATAGTATATGATCCATCTTCTGCAGCTGTAAAACTATACCATACGTCTCTACCTGTTGTACTACATCCATTTGCACTATTGGTAGTAGCACTTTCTGTTGTACCTGATACTGTGTTTGAACAGTTAGCATCTTCTGAAGTGGTTACTTCTATAGCTCCTGCACAATCATCATTTGCTGGTGGAGCTGCTGGAGTACCAACACAAATATCAAAATTGTTGTATTGTATTCCAGATTGCCATCCATATACTCTTACATAATAAGTATTACCTATTGTAAGTCCTGATAATTGTAACGTATTAGGATCGCTTTCTCCTACTTCGTTAGCAGCTGTCATATTACAACCAGCAGCATCATCAAAAACACTCATACCCATATCTGTACTAGTAGATGTTCCTCCTCCTTGATTTACAACATTTGATATAACAATATTATTATTCGTAGCAGTTGCTACAAAAGTAAACCAAACATCAGTATTTGGTGTTCCTGTAGCATCATCAGGTTGAGGCGAAGCTGTTGAGTATTGTGTAGTTGCAGAAGTTATTTCTGTACAAGATAAATCTTCATTAACTGTTAATGCTATAGCATTTGCACACTCATCATTAGCAACAGGCTCAAAAGTTGTAAAAGACTCTTCTGTGCACCCACTTGTAACTCCATTTGAGTTACTTGGTGTAATTGTAACATAATATGTAGTATTACCTGATAAAGCACCTACATTATAAGTAGTCACATTACCTACTTGACCTGAAAACACTTCTGAACCACCAGAAGTTGTACCTACTTCTAATAAATAATCAGTTGCTGCACCTGCTGCTGCATCCCATGAAATATCACCACTTGTGGAAGCATCTGTTGCTCCATTTAAAGGAGAACTTAATGTTGTACAACTTGGTGGGTTTACTAAAGGTGTTACCGAAAATTCAGTAACATCAAAATCTAAATCATTAGGTGTTCCCCATTGTCCAACCGCTATATAAACTGTTTGTCCAGCAGCAATATTTGCTGTAACTGTTTTTGTTGAATTTGAACTAGTTGCACCTGCTGTATCTAAACACCCATCAAGAGCTGTACCTGTACATGTAGAAAATATCCCAAGACCATTCCAAGAATTTCTTGAAAAAGTAGTCATTGAGATTTCTTCATCTGTAGCTCCTGCAGTATAAGTAAATAAATACACATCATCATCCCAATAAGAATTACTAGTTCCTCCACAAGTAGTAGTAGGATTAGTATTCCAATCTTCGGGTCCTGCTGTTCCAGGAGTAGTAATACCGTTAGCTGTATAACCATCGGTTATAACAACTCCAGAACTACATCCATATTGAGCAAAAGTCTGCGAGCTGAAGACAAATGCAAAAAAAGATAATAAAAAAGTAATTTTTTTCATATTAATTATAAGTTTAGTTAAATTTTAATTTACTTTCTAAAAGTATTAATTAATTGTTAATGATTTTAACACTAGGTAAACAAATCGTTAAAAAACATATAAAAAGGACGAAATGATAATTGTTTAAATTTTCAGCATATTCATTCAAAAAAAACGTCTTACCGAAGTAAGACGTTTAAAGTATTTATATTTTTTTAAGGTTTTTATTGCTCTTTATCTACAAAAGCTTCCATTACCGCATCACTTACTCCCATATTACTAAATCCTCCATCGTTATATAAGTTTTGTAAGGTTACTCTTTTTGTTAAGTCACTAAACAACGTAATTGTATAGTTAGCACAATCTATAGCTGTTGCATTACCTAAAGGCGACATTTTTTCTGCATAAGAAATAAATCCATCAAATCCTTTTACACCTTGACCTGCTGTAGTTGGTGTTGGGGATTGAGATATTGTATTTACTCTTACTTTTTTATCTCTTCCAAAGAAATAACCAAAGCTACGTGCTATACTCTCTAAATAGGCTTTATTATCTGCCATATCATTATAATCTGGAAATACGCGTTGTGCAGCCATGTAAGTTAAAGCTACAATACTTCCCCATTCGTTCATTGCATCCTTCTTATATAATGTTTGCATCGTTTTATGAAAAGACATTGCAGATACATCTGTTCCTTTTTGTGTCCAATCATAATTTTGATCTGTGTAAGCACGACCTTTACGTACGTTAACAGACATTCCTATAGAGTGAAGTACAAAATCTATCTTTCCTCCTAAAAGTTCCATAGATTTTTCTACTAAGTTTTCTAAGTCTTCTAAAGATGTTGCGTCTGCAGGTATAATATGAGAACCTGTTTTACTTGCTAACTCATCTATTTGTCCCATACGCATTGCTATTGGTGCGTTAGTTAGAACAAACTCTCCGCCTTCTTCATGTACTCTTTCTGCTGTTTTCCAAGCTATTGAATTTGGATCCAATGCTCCAAATATGATTCCTTTTTTTCCTTTTAATAAATTGAATGACATATTTTTAGTTGTTTCTTTTAATTTTATTAACCTTGTGTCTTTAAGAATTCAAATTTATAAAATAACTATTACTTAAGTTACTTTAATTTAATAATTGTTTGGCATGAGCTATTGCAGATTCTGATAAAGCAGCTCCGCCAAGCATTTGTGCTAACTCTACTACTCTTTCATCATACTCTAATTTAACTAGATTAGATGTAGTTACATTATCTATATCTTGCTTGTAAACTTTAAAATGAGTGTTACCTTTTGCAGCGATTTGCGGTAAATGGGTTATACTAAATACCTGCATTTTTTGACTCATTTGTGACATAATCTCTGCCATTTTATTTGAAATTTCTCCAGATACACCTGTATCAATTTCATCAAAAATTATACTTGGTAGTTTTATATATTTTGAAAGTATTGATTTAATCGCCAACATGATTCGTGACAATTCACCACCGGAAGCTGCTTTTTTAAGCGTATTAAATTGTCCGCCTTTATTTGCTGAAAATAAGAAATCTAATTCGTCTTTACCATTAAATAAAAAGATTTCGCTTTTGTTTAAAGTAATTTTAAACTGGGCATTTGGCATACCTAATTGTGATAAAATATCTTCTAATTGAGTAATTAATTTTGGTATAGCTTCATTACGTTTTTTAGTGATTATTGCAGCTTCACTATCTAATTGCTTGACCACTGCTTTTATCTCTTTTTCTTTATTTGAAATGTCTTTATCAACATTTTCTGTAGCTTCTACCTTTTGTGCTAATTGTTCTCTAATTTCTATTAACTCTGGTATGGTCTGCACAATATGCTTTTGCATTAGATTGTTAATAGCAGATAGTTTACCTTCGACTTCTTCAAGTCGTTTTGGGTTAACGTCTAATTCCGTTTGAAAGCCTTCAACTTCTGTTGCTACATCATCTAATTCTATTAAAGCACTATTAACACGTTCTGATAAATCTTTGTAATTAGCAGAGATTAATGCCAATTTTTGCATCGTGTTTTTTACTTCTCTTAAATTAGTCAATACGCCTATTTGCTCTTCACTTAATAATTGGTTTACCGATTCTAATTTTTCTTGAATAGACTCTACGTTACTTAACACTTCAAATTCTTCTTCAAGTTCTGCTAACTCATCTGGTTTTAGGTTTGCCGAAACCAATTCGTTTAATAAAAATGAATTATAGTCATGTTCTTTTATAGCTTCTGCTTGAAATTGTTGTAGTTGTTTCAACTCCTTTTGAAGTGATTTATAAGTTTTTAAATACTCCTTATAAGTCACTAAGTTTTCTGACGTTTCTGCTAAAGCATCAATTACTTGAAACTGAAAATTATCATCTGTTAATTGTAATGTTTCGTGTTGAGAATGTATATCTATCAATTTCTCTCCTAACAATTGAAGACTATTTAATTTTACTGGAGAGTCGTTAACAAAAGCTCTAGATTTTCCTGATGGTAAAATTTCTCTTCGTATAATAGTTTGCGCTTCGTAATCTAAATCTTCAGCTATAAAAAGAGATTTCAAATTATAGTTTGAAATATCAAAAGTTGCTTCTATAATGCATTTTTTTTCGGGATCTCTTAAACTAGATAGATCGGCACGTTTTCCCAAAATTAGAGATAAACCGCCTAAAAGAATAGATTTACCTGCACCAGTTTCACCAGTAATAATAGTAAATCCATCATTAAAATTGACCTGTAATTGATCTATTAATGCGTAGTTTTTTATGGATAATCCAGTTAGCATATTTTAATTTGAAAATAATAAAGTTGAAAACTAAATCTAAGCCGTAAGCTTTAAAACTTAATGTTTCGCCATTTAGACGAATGTATTGGCGCTACTTTATTTAGTGTATCTACCAAATCTACAATATCTACACTTGGACCACTTGAAAATATTTGCTCAATTTCTTCTGCTTTTGCATCAAAAAATATTCTTGATAAATAAGAGTTTGGTCGTCTTCTATTCATCTCTTTAAAATTTAAAAGTGCTAAAACTATTTCGTTTTTTGCATCCTTTAAATTAGTACTCATTTGGTCTAATCCTCTTCTATGGTAATTGTACATTACGTCTCTAAACTCTTTATAAGTTGGAGACATCAAATTATCTATTAACGCAAACCTACTTTGTAATCCATCTTCTAACTTCCAACCAGAATAACCTGTTTGTTGTGAAAAGTTACTAATATTTTGTGCTTGTTTAAAATAGATGTCGCCTCCATTTTTCTGAAAAGAATCTGCATCCATCCCCAAAATCATGTATACATGAAATGATAGCACAGAAATTAAATTAGACACGTATTGATTTGGGTTGTAGATCAGATTTTGAAACTCGACATACTCAAAAGAAAAATCTTTGTCGTTTATGTTATATGTAGGTGTTGTATACGTAGATCCAAATACTGGTCTAGACGATTGTATTTGTAATGTTGCACTGTAATTATTACCAGAATATTCGTTAATATTTATAACCAAATTACAGTTAATTCTCTCTTGTGGTAAAAATGTTTTATTAGTCCACTTTGTGTTAGAGATAAACTCTTTTAACTGATTTTCTAGAGTTTTAAATTGCTGTAAATTTTCATTACCTGTTAGTTGTGCATTTACAACAACATTGGCATTAAACTCTTGTGCAAACAATGAAACATTGCAAGTAATTAAGAATAAAAGAATAAAAATATTACGCATCTAAAGCTGATATTATAGTGTTTAAAATGTCTTTAGCAACTTCGGTTTTAGATTTTAATTCAAAAGTATTAATTGTTTCGTTTTTATCAATTAATGTTACTTTATTAGTATCTGATTTAAAACCTGCACCTTTGTCTTGTAACGAATTTAAAACAATTAAATCTAAATTCTTTCTTTTAAGCTTGCTTTTTGCATTCTCCAGTTCATTGTTGGTTTCTAAAGCAAAACCAACTAAAAATTGTTGTTCTTTAATTTGCCCTAAAGACGCCAAGACATCTTTTGTTTTTTCTAATTCTAAGGATAACGTAGATTCTGCCTTTTTTATTTTTTGAGTTGCTACATGTTTTGGTTTATAGTCTGCAACTGCTGCTGCTGCAATAGCAATATCAACAGATTTAAAATACTTATGAGCAGTGTCGTACATGTCTTGAGCACTCACAACAGGTATAACAGTTATTAAATTGTTAGCTACTGTTTGATGTGTTGGACCAGAAATTAAAATTACTTCTGCTCCTAAATTTGCTGCTGCTTTAGCAATCTCGAAACCCATTTTTCCTGAGGAATGATTACCAATAAATCGGACAGGATCTATAGCTTCGTAGGTTGGACCTGCTGTAATCATTACTTTTTTTCCGTTTAACGGAAGCCCATTTAAAATATCTTTTTCAATAAATGAAACAATATCTTCTGGTTCTGCCATTCTACCTTGTCCTACCAATCCGCTAGCTAATTCGCCTGAAGTTGCAGGAATCATAACATTTCCGAAAGATTGTAATTTTTCAAAAGAATTTAAAGTAGATGGATGTTTGTACATATCCAAATCCATTGCTGGAGCAAAATAGACTTTACATTTAGCCGATAAATAGGTTGCTAATAACAAATTATCGCAAGTACCATTTGCCATTTTTGACAATGTATTTGCTGTTGCAGGTGCGATTACAAAGTAATCTGCCCAAAGACCAAGCTCTACGTGGTTATTCCATGTGGCGTTTTCATCTTCTTCGTCTGTAAATGTAGAGTAAACTGGATTTTTAGAAAGTGTGGATAATGTTAATGGTGTTACAAAATCCTTAGAAGCAGGTGTCATGACTACTTGTACATTGGCACCTGCTTTTATAAATTGTCTAACTAATGTAGCTGTTTTATATGCAGCAATACCAGCGCTAACGCCTAATAGTATGTTTTTGCCGCTTAAAATTGACATTAGTTTATTATTTGTTGTCTTCTTCTGTATTACGGTAGTAGATTTTTTCGTCTAACCACTCTTTTACCGCTAAAGCATGTGGTTTTGGTAATTTTTCGTAGAATTTAGAAACTTCAATTTGCTCTTTGTTTTCAAAGATTTCTTCTAAGCTATCATTGTAAGTAGCAAACTCTTCTAACTTCTCTATTAATTCTTTTTTGATTTCAGAATTAATTTGCTCAGCTCTTCTTGATATAATAGAAATTGCTTCGTAGATGTTATTTGTTTGTGCATCTACTTCATTTCTGTTATACGTTACTGTAGATGCTGGAGCATCGATTTTTTTTAAATCCATAATATTAGCTATTTGTACTATATTGTTCTAATTGTTTAATAATGTCTTCGTTCATTTTATCTGCATCTTCAATAAACTCGGACTGTGCGTATAATTTTTTGAAAGCATTATAATAAGTTAATGCTTTTTCTAAACGTTCTTGTTTTTTATCTTCAATACTTTTTATCGCTAATTGATAAGCAGAATCAAACCTGTAAAACAAAGCTTTTTCGCGTAAGCTTGACCCAGGAAAATCTACTATAAAGTTATCAAAAGATTTTATTGAAGCTTTGTAATCTGTTATATGATTATATTGCTTTGCTGTACTATACGCTTTTAACTCTAATTTGTATTGTAAATCTTTTACGGTTTGGTTAATCTCTGGCATATAGCTAGAGTTTGGGTATAAATTAGCAAATAATTGTAATTTTTCTAAAGCGTTTTTTGTTTCGTGCTGGTCTTTAGAATATACTGGTGAAAGTGCTGCATAACTAATTGCACTCTTATAATAGGCTTCTTCTAACTTTTCGCTTCTTGGATATGCGGTTACAAATCTTTCAAATTGATAACCTGCTAAATAATGCTCTCCTGTTTCATAAAAAGTATTTGCATATAGGTACATTAACTTTTCTGCTTGAGGTTTACCTCTGTAAGAAGGCACAATTTGAGTAAATAAACGATTGGCTTTGTTGTATTTACCTTCGTTATACAATTGTTCTCCTAACTGAAACTTTGCAGCTGTATCTTCAGATTTTAATACCTTTTGAAATTCACCACAAGAACTTAATAAAACAGATGCGACTAAAATGTAAAATAAATGCTTCATAAAATTTTAACGAAGCGCAAAAATACGCTATTTAAATGGATTTTAAAAATATAATTTAAACGCTAAATTAATCGTTAGATTATAGTTTAAAATAGGTTTAAGCATTATTTAACTTTTATAAAATGCTGAAACAAAACTTTCTATCTTGTTTTTTAATTCTGATGATGCTTCAACTAATGGCAACCTTACTTTATCAGAGCATAAATCTAAAGTTTTTAAAACTGCTTTAATACCAGCTGGGTTGTTTTCAGAGAAAATTAAACCAACAATTTCCATTAATTTATAATGAATATTGTAAGCTTCTTTTGCTTTACCTTCTAATCCTAATTGTATCATTTTTGAAAATTCCTTTGGAAACGCCTGACCAATAACAGAAATAACTCCTGCTCCACCTGCTAAAACAACACCTAAAGCTAAATCGTCATCGCCTGAAATTATAGAGAAATCTTCTGGTTTATCTCTTAATAATTCATAATACTGCTGTAGGTTATTACCAGCTTCTTTTACTGCTACTATATTTTCAAAATCATTAGCTAATCTTAAAACTGTTGCTGGCTCCATATTTTTTGCGGTACGACCAGGTACATTGTATAGTATAATTGGTACGGGACAAGCTTCTGCAATTGCTTTAAAATGTTGATACATACCTTCTTGTGTTGGCTTTGAGTAATATGGAGATACTGATAAAATACCAGCAAAATCTGACAAATCTGTTGCGTTTATCTCTTCAATAACTGCTGCTGTGTTGTTACCTCCAATACCTAAAACTAGTGGTAATCTGTTAGCATTAGCTTCTTTTACAGTTTTTATAATCTCCTTTTTTTCTTGTTTGGTAATTGTAACACTTTCTCCTGTTGTACCACTAATTACTATGTAATTTGTACCGTTTTCTACGTTAAAATTTACAATCTTTTTTAATGCTTCATGATCTACCGATCCATCTTGGTTGTATGGTGTCACAATTGCAATTCCTGTTCCTAAAAAAGGGTTATTCATAACTATAATTTATTTAAAATGCGTAAATATTTTACCAACTCGTTTTCAAAAGTTGATGTGTCGTTTATATCTGTTTTAATGACTAAATCATTAACATTTGTTTCTTCTATAAGACCTACTTTAAATTTGGCTTCACTTGTTGCTGTAGCAAACACTAAAGGAAGTTTATCTGAAATATAATAACTTATAAGCAAATCACTTTTTTTGTTAAGAAATGATTTTAAGGTTTCGGTTTTTACGTTTCCTTTCCAACCTAAATCTTTTCTTGAAAATGTATTTGGATAAATACTTTCGGTTTTAAGTTTTGGATTTGTTAGAGCTAATATTTCGAAGTCTTCTTTTTTTACTTTTAAAACTTCTGATAATTTATTAATCCAATCAAGGTCTAAAAATTCAGAATCGTCTACTATAAATCCTACTGTTTTGATAATATTACTGTTAGAAACCATTACTCGATTTTTAACACATTTATCAATGTAGTTTTTATTAGATTTTTCTTTTAAACCTTTTAAAATCATTTATCTTTATTGCTTTGATGCAAATGTAGTAATTGTATCATGAATTTAACTTGAAATTTTTCAACATTATTATGCAAAAAAATTCCTTTCTAATAATAGCTATTATATGTCTTTTGTTTTCTTGTAAACAAGAGCATCATTTAAGTAAAATTAAAGGTAAACAAATCCCTGTGTCAGACAGTATTGCTTTAGATACAGAAATTGATGATTTTATAAAACCTTTTAGAGACAACCTTGAAAAAGACATGAGCAAAGTGTTGTCTTACGCACCAAAAACTTACCACAAAAAAGACGGAAATTTAAATACTGCAATTGGTAATTTGATGGCGCATATTGTTTTAGAAGAAGGTAATCCTATTTTTAATAAAAGAACAGGAAAAAACATTGACATGGTTTTACTAAATCATGGTGGAATTAGAGCTGCTATTAACAAAGGAAATATTACTACAGAAACAGCTTATCAAGTCATGCCTTTTGAAAACAGTATAGTTGTAGTAGCTTTAAAAGGACAACAAATAGACAGCTTAGTTTATTATCTAAGCAAAGCAAAAAAAGCGCATCCTATTGAAGGCTTAAAATTAACCTTAGATAAAAATTATAATATAGTTGAAGCTTTAATTAACAAAGAAAAAATAGATAGTAATAAGACTTATTATGTAGCTACTAATGATTATTTATACAATGGTGGTGATAATATGAAGTTTTTTAAAACCAATGACACTGTCTACACTTTAGACTATAAAATAAGAAACGCAATGATTGACTACTTTAAAAAAGTAGACACCATAAATCCAAAATTAGACGATAGATTTACCCAAATACAATAAGCATGAAACGTAGAGATTTTATACAACAAGCAACAGCAGCGACAGCACTTGCAACTATTGGAGGATATGGATTTTCTTCGTTTGCAGCAGGTTCTTCTACTAAAAAAATTACTATTTTACATACTAACGATGTACATAGCCATATAGATCCTTTTGGTCCTGATGATAGTCGTAACGCAAACCAAGGTGGTGTTGCTAGGCGTGCTACTCTAATTGAAAATATCAGAAAAGAAAATCCAAATACATTACTTCTTGATGCGGGAGATATTTTTCAAGGTACACCTTACTTTAATTATTATGGAGGCGAATTAGAATTTAAACTTATGAGCAAACTTAAATATGATGCTGCCACTATAGGAAATCATGATTTTGACAATGGTATTGACGGACTCTACGCACAATTACCACATGCTAATTTTCAGTTTATTAGCGCCAATTACGATTTTAAAAACACCGTGATGGATACACATGCAAAACCGTATCAAATATTTATTAAAGACGGTATCAAAATAGGTGTTTTTGGTATTGGTATTAAATTAGATGGTTTAGTAGACAAAAAAATGTATAAAGAAACAGTGTACTTAGACCCTATTGAAACGTCTCAAGAAATGACTAGAATACTTAAAGACCAAGAGCAATGCGATCTTATTATCTGCTTATCACATTTAGGTTACCATTATAGCAAATCTCCAGAAAAAATTAGCGATTTAAACCTAGCAAAGTCAACCAAAAACATAGATTTAATTATTGGTGGTCATACACATACGTTTTTACCAAAACCAACTGTTGCAAAAAATTTAGAAGGCAAAAATGTACTTGTAAACCAGGTAGGTTGTTACGGTATAAACTTAGGTAAAATAGACTTTTATTTTGATGCAGACAATAGTAAATCTGCTAACGGCACATCTATTATTGTGTAATTAGCTGTCTTCTTTTTACGTCAATTAATGTATAATAATAAATAAGCCCAAAACCAATAGCCATAAGTATTGAATATATCATTTTTAGGAAAATTTCTGCTGTAATAAATACATAAGCTACTTGAATCATTTCTGAAAAAACAATACAAACACAAGCCAAAAACAATAATAAAGATTGTTTATTTAAATTATGAAGGTAATACATTAAGGATGTTGACAACATCAATAAAATAAGCACATTATACATGACTTCTACATAGAAAATAATTGTATTAACCTCTAATGTTTCATCTTGAAGAATCATTTCATTTAATGTATATAAAATATACAAATTAAATGCTACAAGAATAATTAAATGAAACTTAAAATACTTTATTAGCTTTTTAAATTTAATGCCCTTAATAAATAAAATTATTAAGCTGGAGTAAGCTAACATAATAAAAACATAAGATGAGTAATAATAAATTACTTCTGAAGTTATAAACCAAAGTTTTAATATTTCTGAAATTGCAAAACCTGATAAAAAAACAATAAACAAAATGCTTTTTTTACTTTTATATGAAGTATAAAAAAAGATAAGCGTAGGCAATATTAATACCCAAGCAATTTCTGACAGAACATTATTCTGAAATAAATTACCAAGTAATGATATTACAACCAAGATAACTAGTGTTAAAGTTATGGTTTTGTATTTGCTTAACTTCATTAATTGTAACTTTGGTTCACAAATGTATTATTAAAACACATTTAAACCAAATAAAATTGCATTTTATCGATTATTTTGAACGAAAAAACATTTATTAATATTCAATAAAAAACAACAAAAGACAATTTTAAACCAACAAATACATTTTAAAGACTATAAAAATGAATATAAATTAAAAAATTAACTATAAATATAAAAATATGATAATTTTACAGTTTTTACCACAATTATGTTTTTCTGAAGAAAATTCCTACTATTTAATCATTAATAAAAAGTCTTCCTCGCTAATAATCTCTACACCTATTTTTTCGGCTTTTTCCTTTTTACTTGGTCCCATTTTATCGCCTGCAACTATATAATTTGTTTTAGATGAAATTGATGAAGATACTTTACCTCCATTATCTTCAATAAGCTTTTTAAGTTCTGTTCTAGACACTTGATAAAACACACCTGAAACGACAAAGATATTCCCTTCCAACTTATTGGTTTGATTAGCTAATTTTTCTGCTGAAATTTCTAACTGAACTCCATAAGATTTTAATCGACTAATGCTTTTCTGATTTTCTTCATTTGAAAAGAAATCGACGACACTTTCTGCTATTTTAGTTCCAATTTCATCTACATTAACCAATTCTTCAATACTTGCATTTTGTAAAGCTTCAATAGATTTGTAATGTTTTGCTAGTTTTTTAGCAACAGTTTCACCTACAAATCTAATACCGATTGCAAACAATACACGTTCAAACGGTATTTGCTTTGAAGCCTCAATACCAGCGATTAAATTATCGGCACTTTTTTCTGCCATTCGCTCTAAAGGAAGAATGTCTTCTTTGGTTAACTCATATAAGTCTGCAAAGTTATTGATCAATCCAGCATTAACTAAAAGCGCAACGGTTTCTCCTCCTAAACCTTCAATATCCATTGCTTTCCTTGAAATATAATGTTGTATCCTTCCAATTATCTGAGGATTACAACCATTATAATTTGGACAATAATGCTTGGCTTCGCCTTCAATACGTTCTAAAGGTGTATTACATTCTGGACAGTTGGTGATGTATTCTGTTGGTTTAGAATCTACTGGTCGTTCTTCTAAATTAACCGCTATAATTTTTGGGATAATTTCGCCTCCTTTTTCTACATAAACCGTATCTCCTACTCTAATATCAAGTTTTTCAATTTGATCTGCGTTATGTAAAGACGCACGTTTTACAATGGTTCCTGCCAATTCGACTGGCTCTAAATTAGCTACAGGTGTAATGGCGCCAGTACGACCAACTTGATAGGTAATTTCGTTTAAAACAGTACTTACCTGCTCTGCTTTAAATTTGTATGCTATTGCCCAACGTGGCGCTTTTGCAGTAAAACCTAATTCTTCTTGCTGGTATAAACTATTGACTTTTACGACAACTCCATCTGTCTCGTAAGGCAACTCATGTCTTGCTTGATCCCAATGGTTTATAAATTCAAAAACTTCATCTATTGTATTGCATAATTTAGATTCTTTTGGTGCTTTAAAACCCATTTGTCTGGCGCGTTCTAAACTTTCAAATTGCGTTGTAAAATTGAAATTACTTCCAACCAATCCATATAATAAACAGTCTAACGGACGCTTTGCAACTTCGGCGCTATCTTGTAGTTTTAAACTTCCAGATGCTGTGTTTCGCGGATTTCTATATGGTTCTTCTCCGTTAGCGATTCGCTCTTCATTCATTTTGTTAAATCCATCAAACGGAAGTACGATTTCACCTCTAATTTCAAATTGCTCAGGAAATGGCGGTTTTAATTGTAATGGTACTGAATTTATGGTTTTTACATTTGCTGTCACATCATCACCTTGCACACCATCGCCACGTGTAACAGCTTGCACTAACGTACCGTTTTTATAAGTTAAATTTATAGATGCACCATCATATTTAAGCTCGCAAGTGTATTGCACATCACCATCTACCAACTTTTTAATTCTAGTTTCCCAATCTTTTAAATCTTCTAAAGAATACGAATTATCCAAACTATACATTCTGTGTGCATGTACAACAGTTTTAAAGTTTTTAGTCACTTCGCCACCAACACGCAAGGTTGGCGAATTTGCATCATAAAACTCTGGATGCGCTGCTTCTAAAGCTTGTAATTCTTTTAATTTAATATCAAAATCGTAATCGCTAATCGTTGGATTATCAAGTACGTAGTAATTATAGTTATGCTGACGAAGCTCGTCACGTAGTTGGGTTATTTGCTGTTTTATATTCATTGGTTTGTCACTTGTTCTTTATTTTAGTACACCACAAATCATTCTATCCTTCCCAAAAAGATCTTGCTTTAACTTAATGTTTTTAAAGCCAAATTCTTCTAAAAGTGCCATCATTTCTTTTCCAAGATATTCATTTATTTCAAAATACAGCTCGCCATTTGGTTTTAAATTTATAGTCGCAAACTGTGTAATGGCTCTATAAAATATTAGCGGATTTTCATCTTCGACAAACAAAGCCAAATGTGGCTCGTGGTTAAGCACATTGTCTTGCATTTGCTGCTTTTCTAATTGTCTAACGTATGGCGGATTGGAAACGATAATATCAAATTTGGTTGCTGAATCAAGTTCAGAATTACAGATTTTTAATATATCATTTTCAATAAAATTAATATCTACTTGGTTTAGTTGTGCGTTTTTGTTTGCCATTTCTAACGCTTTTGCAGAAACATCTATCGCAGAAACATTAGCATTTGGCAATTGTTTTGCTAAGCTAATAGCGATACAACCTGTTCCTGTACCAATATCTAAAATATTAAATTGGTTATTACCTTCAATATTCTCAAGTTGACTATTAGCATTGGTATTTGATAAAATTAATTCAACCAATTCTTCAGTTTCTGGTCTTGGTATTAATGTGTTTTTATTAACATAAAATGGCAATCCATAAAATTCAGTTTGTCCAATAATATATTGTATTGGTTCATGATTTTTTAAGGCTTTTAAAGCACTTTCGTACTTTAAAACAAAGTCATCTTCAATAGTCAACTCTGTGTTTAAAGCTAAATCAATACGTTTAATAGCATTGTAGTATTCTGTAAGCATAAAGAAAAAAGTTTGCACTTCTTCTTTACCGTAAATTGCATCTAAATGCTCGTGAAATTTTTGTTTTAAATCTTTTAATTTCATCAAACTATTATAAATCTTTCAACATCCAAACTCCGCAATTAAAATGACCGGTATCACCTAAAGGTCCATCTAAAAACTTAAAACCATTCGTTTCATAAATATGTATCGCTTCTTTAAGCTCTGGGATAGTTTCTAAATACGCGTTTTTAAATCCATAAGATTTAGCGGTTTCTAGGCATTTTAAAAATAGTTTTTTGCCGTAACCTTTTCCGCGTAAGCGATTAGAAAAATACATTTTTTGGATTTCGCAAACCTCGTTTTGTGCGTTGTTAAGCGGTTTAAGTCCGCCGCCACCTTCAACTTTTCCATCTACAGTAACCACAAAATACACTTCTTTATCGCCTGCGTAAGATTCAAACATTTTTGGCGTTTCGGCATCGGCGTAAGCTGTACCGACTAAAGGCAAGTTGTACTCTATAAAAACTTCTCGAATTACAGCTTCCATTTGCTTATTATCTTCTGGTTGGATTTCTCTTATTTCAATAGTCGAATTACTCACTTTAAAATGCTATTTTTACACAAATTTTTAGAGGTTGAAGATACAACAAACCTAATCACAGAGCAATGAAGAAAGCGTTATTCTTATTAACAATATTGGCTTGTTTTTTTAACTGCACAGTTAACGAAACACCAGAATTTATTGGCGTAAATACTATTGAGGTTGAAGATTCTAATTCTAAGTTTATTACGCTAAAAGCGGAAGCCGAATTTTTAAATCCTAACGATATTGGCGGTACTTTAAAAACCGATGATCTTAAGGTCATTATTAATAATAACGAAATCTCGTCTGTAACTACCGAAAGTTTTAACGTGCCTGCAAAAGATAAATTTACCATTCCGTTACGCGCAAAAATCCCAACAGATAGTTTATTTAGTGATAAAAATTTAAGCAGTATTTTAGGTAGCTTATTAACCAAAAACATGAAAGTACAGTACGTTGGTGATATTGATTATAAAATCATGGGATTTTCGCACAAATACCACGTAGATGTTATTGATAACGTAAAAATCAAACTATAATTTGAACGATCAATTTTACATACAACGCGCTTTACAAATTGCCAAAAACGGTTTAGGAACAACACGTCCAAACCCAATGGTTGGTTGTGTTATTGTGGTTGATAATAAAATAATTGCCGAAGCTTTTACTAGCGCTTATGGCGGTAATCACGCCGAAGTAAATGCTATAAATAAAGTAGCCGATAAAAGTTTGCTACAAAAAGCAACGCTTTATGTAACTTTAGAACCTTGCAGCCATTACGGAAAAACGCCACCTTGTAGCGATTTAATTATTCATCATAAAATCCCAAATGTGGTTATTGGTTGCGTAGATGATAATCCTGAAGTTGCTGGAAAAGGCATTAAAAAATTAATGGAAGCTGGCTGCAAAGTTAGAGTTGGTATTTGCGAAGAAGATTGCAAAGCGCATCACAAACGTTTTTTTACATTTCATAATAAAAAACGACCTTATATTATTTTAAAATGGGCAGAAACCGAAGATGGTTTTATCGCACCAAACCAAAGAGACAAACAAGCACCAGTTTGGATTACCAATACATTTTCTAGGCAATTAGTGCACAAATGGCGCGCCGAAGAACAAGCTATTTTGGTTGGCACAAACACAGTTTTACAAGACAATCCTACATTAACGGTAAGAGATTGGACTGGAAATAATCCAACACGAATTGTATTAGATAAAAACGAAAGTTTGGATCAAACTTTTTCAGTTTTTAATGCTAAAGCTGAAACTTTAACCTTTAAAGACACAACTGCAAAAGCTATTTGCGACAGATTATTTAAAGCTGAAATAAATTCAGTAATTATTGAAGGTGGCGCAAGAACATTACAACTGTTTATTGATGAAAACCTTTGGGACGAAGCACGAGTTTTTAAAGGAAAAACAACATTTAAATCTGGTGTAAAAGCACCAAAACTTAATGGACAACTTATTGAAAAGTCTCATATTTTAGAAGACACGTTGTCTATTTACAAAAACGAAAACAATTAATAAATGATTAAAACCATCATATTCGATTTTGGAGACGTATTTATCAATTTAGATAAAGAAGGCGCTTTAAAATTAGCTTTAGAAAAATTTGAAATTAAAGAATTAGACGAAGAACTTCAATCTATAAACGCTTTGTATGAACAAGGTTTAATTTCTACAGACGAGTTTTTAGACTTTTACGCAGATAACTTTCCTAAATTGAATAAAGACGAATTAAAATCTATTTGGAATCACATTATTAAAGATTTCCCAGAACATAGATTACAGTTTATCAAACAATTAGCAAAAGACAACAATTATCAATTAATATTGTTAAGTAATACTAACGAGCTTCATATAGATTACATTAAAAAGAATGTGTCTTTTTATGAAGACTTTAAAAATTGCTTTGACCAATTTTATCTGTCTCACGAAATTAATTTAAGAAAACCCAATGCAGATATTTTCAATTTTGTATTAACTGAAAATAAACTGAATGCAGAAGAATGTCTTTTTATTGACGACACTTTAGAAAACACACAAACTGCACAACAATTAGGAATTAATGTTTGGAATAACAATCCAGCTACTGAAGATATTGTTGATATTTTTACAATTAAAAAGGACTTATTTTAATGTATTTACTGCTTAGCATACTAGCTTCAACATTAATATTTATCATTTTTACTTTAGTTGGTAAGTTTAAAATAAATACGCTGCAAACTATTGTATTTAATTACTTTACTGCATTTAGTTTAGGTGTTATTAGTTACAGTCAGCCAATAAACACTTCCGAAATTATCCAATCCAAATGGTTTTATGGCGCAATTGGTTTAGGCGTTTTATTTATTTCAATTTTTAACGTTATGGCTTTAACTGCGCAGCGTAACGGGATTTCGGTTGCGTCTGTTGCTAGTAAAATGAGTGTGATCATTCCCATAATATTCGGACTTTTTGCTTATAATGAAAGTTTGGGTTTGCAAAAAGCAGTTGGTATTTTATTAGCATTAGTTGCTGTGTATTTAGCGTCGGTTAAAAAGCGTACCGAAACTGGTTTTGCTTTAAAAGGACTTTGGCTTCCGTTATTGTTATTTTTTGGATCTGGTGTTATTGATACATCCATAAAATATATTGAAACTAATTTTATTCCAGATGGCGATATCCCAATATTTTCGGCATGTATATTTATGATGGCTGGATTAATAGGTGTTAGCTTTATTTCCGCGAAAGCGATACAAAAACAATTTACTTTTGACAAAAAAGCAATACTTTCTGGATTTATTTTAGGTATAGTAAACTACTACTCTATTTACATGTTATTAAAGGCTTTAGATGCCGAAAATTTTGAAAGTTCGACCATTTTCACTGTTAATAATGTAGCTATTGTAATGCTTTCAACCTTAGTTGGATTGTTATTTTTTAAAGAAAAATTATCTATAAAAAACTGGTCAGGAATTGCTATTGCAATTATATCTATTATATTAGTGACTTTAGCTTAATTTATGGAAAACGATACTTACAAAACCATTGTAAAACCAAATGACGAAGTACTTTTTAAAGACAAAAACTCTAAGTTTTTTGGGTATGCATTTCCTGTAAAAAATGAAGATGAAGTTAAAGCTCACATCGAAAATCTAAAAAAACAACATCACAGCGCTAGACATTGGTGTTATGCATATCAAATTGGATTTGAAGAACCTGATTTAATATACCGCGCCAATGATGATGGCGAACCTAATAATAGTGCAGGAATGCCAATTTATGGTCAAATTCAATCTTTTGAAGTTAACAATGTACTAATTGTAGTTGTTAGATATTTTGGTGGTGTAAAATTAGGTGTTGGCGGATTAATAAACGCTTATAAAACCACAGCACAAATGGCATTAGAGGCTTGTAAAATAGTAACTAAAACCATAAATGTAGATTTTGTAATCACATTTGATTATAAAAACATGAATAAGGTGATGCGTGTTATTAAAGAGAAAAATCTAAATATTATCAACCAGAAATTAGAATTAGATTGCCAAATTACTATTTCAGTAAGAAAAAAAGATGCTAGTACGATAGCATCTATTTTTGATAGTATTTACGAAGTAGAAATTAAAGAATTAGACAACTAATTTTTTAATGCTTCTAAAAAATATTTAGGCGGACGCGTAGGTCTTTTAGTTTTCATATCCATAAATGCTAAAACAACTTCTGCTGTACATAATAATTCGTCATTTTGATTGGTTAATATATAGTCAAAATTAACTAAAGCTGTTGGTTGTTTTTTAAGCTGAGTTTTGACTTTAATTACATCATCATAAAATGCTGATTTTTTAAAATTTATAGATAAAGAAACAACAGGCAAACCTATACCGTTTTCTTCCATATTTTTGTAAGAAATTCCTAGTTTACGCAACCATTCAATCCTTGCCATCTCTAGATATAATGCGTAATTACCGTGATGCACAACACCCATTTGGTCGGTTTCTGCATATCTAACTCTTATTTCAATTTCATCTGGTTTTATAGCCATTTAATCAATATTTTTTTGTAGTTTAGAAATCTGGTTTAACATGAGAAAAAAAAACTAGAAATTCAACACTGTTTCATTTTTTTTTTTAGAATTTTGTTCACATATTTGTCCAGCTGTAAATCTAAAGGCTTTTCTCTAACTCTTAAGGTCTTTTTTTAACTAACAAAAACAACGTTTAATAGTATTATGAGTGTAACTGCGCAATCGGTATGGAATAACTGTCTACAATTTATAAAAGATAATATCCAACCTCAAGCATACAAAACTTGGTTTGAACCTATAGTCGCAGTTAAACTAACTGATAATGCTTTAAGTATTCAGGTACCTAGTAAATTTTTCTACGAGTGGCTTGAAGAGCATTATGTTAAGTTACTAAAAGTAGCACTTACCAAAGAACTAGGAGAAACAGCAAAGTTGGTTTACATTATAAAAATGGAAAACACCTACGGTAACAAGCAACCTTTTACAGAAAAGATACCTAGTACAAATAGAAGTGCTGTAAAATCTCAAGATGTTGATGTACCGTTAAACAATAAAAATCCAGAGTTAAAAAACCCATTTGTAATTCCTGGTATTAGAAACGTTAAGATAGAATCTCAGCTTAATCCTAATTATAATTTTGATAACTTTTTAGAAGGTGACTCTAACCGTTTAGCAAGAAGTGCAGGATTGGCTGTATCTGCAAAACCAGGAGGTACATCTTTTAATCCTCTTTTAATTTTTGGAGGTGTTGGATTAGGTAAAACTCACCTTGCTCACGCTATTGGTGTTGATATTAAAGATAAGTATCCAGAAAAAACTGTTTTATATATTTCAGCTGAAAAATTCACACAACAATATATAGATTCAGTAAAGAAAAATAACAGAAACGATTTTATACATTTTTACCAATTGGTAGACGTGTTAATTATTGATGATGTACAATTCTTATCTGGTAAATCGGGTACGCAAGATGTATTCTTCCATATATTTAATCATTTACATCAAAACGGAAAACAAGTTATTTTAACAAGCGACAAAGCGCCTGTTGATATGCAAGATATTGAACAACGTTTATTATCTCGTTTTAAATGGGGATTATCTGCAGAGCTACAAACACCAGATTTTGAAACCAGAGTGTCTATCTTAAAGAACAAGCTTTATAGAGATGGTGTTGAAATGCCTGACGATATTGTAGAATATATTGCAAAAAATATAAAAACCAATATTAGAGAACTTGAAGGTGCTATAATTTCTTTAATTGCTCAATCTTCTTTCAACAAAAAGGAAGTAAATATCGATTTAGCTAAACAAGTTGTAGAAAAGTTTGTAAAGAACACAAAACGCGAAGTATCAATAGATTACATACAGAAAATTGTATCAGATTACTTCCAAATGGATGTAGACACTTTACAATCTAAAACAAGAAAACGTCACATTGTACAAGCTAGACAATTGGCTATGTTCTTTGCAAAAAAGTTTACTAAAGCTTCTTTAGCAAGTATTGGATCTCAAATAGGAAAGCGCGATCATGCTACAGTATTACACGCTTGTAAAACAGTAGACAACTTATCATCTACAGACAAGCAATTTAGAAAATACGTAGAGGATTTAACTAAAAAGCTTTCGGTATAATTTACAATTACCATGACTAAAATTTTAATGGTTTGCTTAGGAAACATTTGTCGTTCTCCTCTAGCTGAAGGTATCCTAAAATCAAAATTAGATTCTAATTTTATTGTAGAATCTGCTGGTACAGCAGCTTATCATGTTGGTAATAAACCAGATCCAAGATCGATTGCTGTTGCAAGTCAAAATGGATTAAATATCACTAACCAACGCGCAAGAAAATTTAACAAGCAAGATTTTGAAGACTTTGATATCATTTATGCAATGGATAACTCAAATTATCAAAATATAATTGCACTAGCAGAAAATGATCAACAAAAAGAAAAAGTAAAACTTATTTTAAATGAAAGTTTTCCTGATAAAAACTTAGATGTACCAGATCCTTATTATGGTGGCGAAAAAGGTTTTGAAAATGTTTACAATATGCTAGATAATGCTTGTGAAATTATTGCAAAACGAATAAATACATCATCATAATTTGTTACTTTTAGGGTTATGAATAAAGGACAGCTCTATTTAATTCCGAATACATTAGGAGAAAACAATCCTTTTGATGTATTACCAGCACAAGTAAAAACAATAATTGATAGTTTAGATACTTTTATTGTTGAAAACTCTAAAGCAGCTAGAAAATTTATAAAAAGTATTTCTCCAGAAAAATCACAACCTAGTTTAACGCTTTTTGAATTAAATAAACATACACAACCTGAAGATTTACCTAATTTTATAAAACCTTGTTTAGAAGGAAAAACTATTGGTTTATTATCGGATGCTGGTTGCCCAGGTATTGCAGATCCAGGTGCAGATATTGTAAAATTAGCACATCAAAATAATATAAAAGTTGTTCCTTTAGTTGGTCCATCTTCTATTCTACTCGCCATGATGGCTTCTGGTATGAATGGACAATCTTTCGCTTTTAATGGTTATCTGCCTATAGATAAAAATGAAAGAAAATCTGAAATAAAAAGATTAGAACGAATTAGCAAAGATTACAATCAATCTCAATCTTTTATAGAAACACCTTACAGGAACAATAAAATGTTAGAAGATCTTTGCAACACGTTAAGTAACGATTGTTTGATCTGTGTTGCTTGTGATATTACTTTGGATACAGAATTTATCAAAACACAAACTGCTAATCAATGGAAAAAAAATAGTGCTGACCTACATAAAAGACCAACACTATTTATAATTCATAAGGAATAATATTGTTAAGCTCTACTATGCTTAACTTTAACTTTTTTTAACGGTTTGATAGAAGAAGTATCGTACCCAGAAAACTTTTTCATGTAATATCTTACAGAAGTTCCAAACGCATCAGAAAATCCATTTTTACCATAGCTTCTTAGGTATTTCTTTACACTTCCTGGTCCTGCTAAATGTGCTGCAGCTAGTATACCTGACTCAGTAATTTCTATGCCATTAATTTTTTTACCTACAAATCTTTTGATATCTCTACGCAAAACCCATTTGTTACGTTGTGCATTTGCTATAAATGCTTTTTCTTGTAACTCTGGTGTTTTTAGAAACATGTTAGAATCATAAATACCAATTAATTTTAAAGTACTTTTTCCAAATTGGTATTTCCCTAAATACCCAAACTTATTGACTCTAAAGTAGTTGTTTTGAGATTCTTTAAAACCTAATGCCTCTTTAAATCCAGCAAAAGATTTTCCTAAGTGCGGAGTATATTGCTCTTTTACATCATAAAAAGCAATATCATTAGATATTTCTGTGCTTTTTGTTGTTTGCTCTTCATCTTTTATGATGATAGCTTCTTTATTATTGTTGTAAAATACAACTGCTAATAAAATTGATATTGTAAGTACTAGCGATAATAACTTTCCAATATTTTTTTTCATTGTTTTTGATTTATAACCAAATCTTAAAATATAGATAGGGTTAAAATTTCAGCGTGCAAATATACAACAAATTATTTAATACTGAAAATCAACATGTTAAGAATTGTTAAAAGTAAACAAAGTGCCCAACTAGCTTACCGTTACCATTAATTTCTAAAGTAGGAAATGGTATCTTAACTACATTAAAGACATTAAAAACTTGCTTTAAAAATTCTGATTTAGTTTCAATTTTAGTTAAATCTACATCAAGACTTAAATAAAATTGTCTACTTCTTTTTTGATTAGGAAAATTGAGCTGTTGTAAATTAGATTCACCATACAACAATCCATCAACACCGTAACCAACAGCAACATTTAACCATTTAGGTAATTTACTTTCTTTAAAAAAAGAATGTAAATTAGCACTTAACCAATACGTTTGTCCGTTATAATCTTTCAGTATTTCTTCTAAAATACCATTACCCAACTTATTTGGGTTTTTAGATGCAAAACGTGTTCTGTTAAAAGAGTATTTTAAACTAATGCGTTGTTCTTCCCAGAGTAATTCTTGTCCAATAAACAATCCAGAACCTGCTGCATTTGCTGCAAAATCTCCCCAAGAAAATCCCCATTCTTCAGAAAATCCATCTAAAACTTCAACACCAGTTAAAAACATAAAACCTAGTGAGCCGCCATAAATTAATTGATTTTTCTTGCTTACTCCTGCCCAGTTTAATGTTTGAGCACCAAATCTTCCTAAATGATAAGCTGTAAATGTGTGCCCTAACTTATCCATTTGATACCATTCTGAATTATCATTTATGGTATGAAATTTAGAACGCTCATAATCTGCGTACCATAATTGATTTAATCCAAGAAGTGTGATGCCTCCTAAAGTGCTTTCGGCAATTATAACTGCATTTCTTCTTTTTACATTTAATGTATCGCTTGGTGTAAAAAAAGAGCTTTGTTCTGTTTGACTTAATACAGAACTAACACAAAAAATTATAAAAATTAAATATCTAAACAAGTCTATCTATTTATACCTTGACTACTAATCCATTGTGTATACAATCTCTTATTAGCATTATGTTGCGCTAATGTCTTTGCAAATTTATGGTAGCCAAAATTTTTAACGTCTGCTACAAAAAACATATAATTATGTTTTTCTGGGTTTAATACAGCATCTATTGCAGAAACGTCTGGCATTGTGATTGGTCCTGGTGGTATACCCGGATATTTATACGTATTGTATTTAGAATCTATTTCTAAATCTTTGTAAAGCACACGTTTTATTACTTGATCAAAATTGTTTTCTTTAAGTTTTTTAGCATATATAACTGTTGGATCTGCTTCTAGAGGCCAACCTTTTCTTATTCTATTTAAATAAACACCTGCAACACGTGGTCTTTCATCTACTTTAGCTGTTTCTTTTTGAACGATAGATGCAATAGTCATTACTTCGTTAACAGATAATTTTAATGCTTTTCGTTTTGCTTGTCGCTCATCATTCCAAAAACGATAATATTCACCTAACATTTTATCTCTAAATAACTCTGGTGATGTGTTCCAAAAAAACTCGTATGTATTAGGAACATACATATTAATCACGGTTTGCTTAGTAAAGTTTTTTTCTTTTAAGAATGTAGAATCTGTCATTGCTTTTAATAACGACAAACTATCAGGTTCTATTTGTTGTGCGATACGACCTGCTAAATCTTCTATTCGTTCTTGATTATTAAAACTAAGCTTTATTGGTAAGTTATTACTTCTTATAGAATTAATAATGTCATTATTACTCATTCCTTTTTTTACAGGAAATCGTCCAGCTTTAATATTAGTTGTATATTTTTTTTGAATCGCTAACGCATCAAAACTATCAATATCTTTTAATAATGGTTCTAATTGCTCTCTAACTTCTACATAGGTTGCATTGGTAGGTATATAAATATAAGCCGTTTCATTATTAAATGCCGTATTTGGCTTTAGCATTGCATTGTATACAAAATAGGCAAAGTAGCCAGCTATAACTAATCCAATTAAGGCTATTGCTAAGAGTATTTTTTTAATGTACATTAGTATTTATTAGTTGAAGTAAGTATTCGTTTTTATAGCTTCCGTTAAGATAATTCCAGTCTTTTTTTAAACCAATTTCTTCAAATCCTTGATTTTTAAACAAGTTTAAACTTGCTTCATTATCTTCAGAAATATTACAATATAATTGATGCAAATCTAAGTGTTTAAAACTATATTTTATCAATAGTTTTAAAGCTTCTTTACCATATCCTTTTTGTCTATCGGTTTCAGATTTTACCAATATACCAATTCCTGCGCGTTTGTTTTTTATATCAAAATCAAATAAGTCTATCATTCCGATAGCTGTGTCTGCATCATTACAAATTACTAGTCGTAATTGCTTAACTTCATAAATATCTTTATGAGCATTTTCTAGATATTGCTTGATTAAATATTTAGAATAAGGTGTAATGGTGTTGCTTATTTCCCAAATGGTTTCATCATTTTCAATTTGATGAATAAACTCTAAATCTTCTGGCTCTAAAGCACGTAAATAAATATGTTCTCCTTTTAATGTTAACATTCTATTTCGCCTTTAAAAACCTGAGTTGCTGGACCGATTAACATCACATTTTTATAAGTATCTTCTACTTTATCAAAAGACACTTTTAATTGTCCGCCTTCTACATTAAGGTTAATGATATTTGATGCACTTTCTCCTGAATCATACATTGCTATTGCAACTGCTGTTACACCAGTACCGCAAGATAAAGTTTCGTCCTCTACTCCTCTTTCGTAAGTACGAACTGCAAAAGTGTTTGGGTTAATTTTTTCTACAAAATTAACATTACTTCCAGCTTGATTGTATGGTGCGCCATAACGAATTTTTTCACCTTCTGCTTTCACATTAAACGTCTTTAAATTATCAACAAACTGAACATGATGTGGAGATCCTGTATCTAAAAAATGATGGGTAGTAAAAGTGTCAATAGTCTCGACATTTTTCATTTGAAGATGAATTAAATTTTCTTCAATCTTTGCATGATGCAATCCATCTATTGCATAAAACGTTGTTGTGTTTTTAAAAATGCCTAAAAATTCAGCGAAAGCGACAATACAGCGTCCTCCATTACCGCACATGGTACTTTCATTACCATCTGCATTATAATACACCATTTTAAAATCTGCATCTGGATGATTTTCTAATAAAATCAATCCATCTGCACCAATGCCAAAACGTCTGTCACATAAAAATTTGACATATTTGGTATCATTTTTGTCAAATAATTCTTGTCTATTATCAATGATAACAAAGTCGTTACCTGTGCCTTGATATTTGTAAAATGTTAAAGTCATTAACGTAAAAAATTGAGACACAAATATAGCACAATTGTGCTGTTAAATACTCGTTAAAGTTGAAATAGGCGCTCAATATTTAATTAATTTTAATCGTTATTCTAATAAACCTAAACTAAAAGAACATGAAGAAGTTGATTACTTTGGTTTTTGTTTCTGTATTAGGAGGCGCAATTACTCTAGGAACTTACAAAACCTTTCTTGAAAAAGAAAAACCACAAATTGCACAACAGGCTACTATAGAACAGCCAAGTTTTTTACCAACCAATTTAAACACCACAAAGACAGCTCTTGCAGCTGCCGAAAATATTGATTTTACTACTGCTGCAGAAAAAACTGTGCATGCTGTTGTACACGTTAAAAATGTAGCTATTACAACTGCACAACCAACGTTACAAGACCTATTTTATGGTCGTGTACCACAACGTAGACAGTTAGGGACTGGTAGTGGTGTAATTATATCGCCAGACGGGTACATCATTACCAACAACCATGTTATTGAAGATTCTGAACAGTTAAGCGTTACTTTAAACGATAATCAAACTCTAGAAGCTACCATTGTTGGTAGCGATCCAAATACAGATATTGCTCTATTAAAAGTTGAAACTGAAGAAGATTTACCTTACGTCACTTTTGGAGATAGTGATACTGCTAAAATTGGCGAATGGGTATTAGCTGTTGGTAATCCATTTAACTTAACATCTACAGTAACCGCTGGAATTATTAGTGCAAAATCTAGAGATTTAAGCGGAAAAAACATACAATCTTTTATACAAACCGATGCAGCTGTTAACCCAGGAAATTCTGGAGGCGCTTTAGTAAATACAAATGGAGATTTAATTGGTATAAACACCGCTATTAGCTCTCAAACAGGCTCTTATATAGGTTATTCTTTTGCAGTACCAAGTAATATTGCTAAAAAAGTAGTACAAGATATTATGGAATTTGGTAATGTACAAAGAGGTTTAATCGGTATTGTACCAAGAAATTTAGGTACTTTCACCTCAGAAAAATTAGGTATTAATGAAACTGAAGGTGTTTACATTGAAGAAGTTGAAGAAGACTCAGGTGCAGAAAACGCTGGTTTAAAGGTTGGTGATATCATAAAGGAAATTGATGGATTAAAAATTTCTAAAGAATCTGATTTAAGAGGTTACCTTAATTCAAAACGACCTAACGATATAATACATGTTAAAGCTTTAAGAGGAAATAACTTAATTGAAAAAAAAGTAAAACTTCTTAAAAACAACAGATACATTTTACCTTTTATTGGCGAGATTAAAGATGCAAAACCTAACGACTTAAAGAAATTTAAAGTTAAAAATGGTGTAAAAATCACAAAAGTTTATGGTAGTTACAAAGATTATTTAACAAGTGAAGGTATTAAAGAAGGAAACATTATAACAGCAATAAATAATACAGAAGTTAATTCTATTGATGATGTAAAAACAATTATTGAAAACAGAGATCCTTACAAACCATTAAGTATTGAGATTATAAACTCTAAAGGAGAAAAAACACGTTATGGATTAAGGTAAATTAAATTCGATTTTATCCTGTTTTAAAAGCACTTCAACATAAAAATGAAGTGCTTTTATTTTTTTATCATTTTTTGTTTTACGAAAACGTTTGAAATCTATACTTTTGCCAAAAATTATAGAAGGCTACACTATAAAGTAGCCAATTTAAAAATTAACAACACAACAAACTAAAACACAAAATGTCTATTAACGAAACTTACGAAAACGAATTAGCGTTTCAGGCAGACAGGCGAAGAGCAACTGTAGAATTTATTAAAATTGTAAGCGATTTATGGTATGATAAATCGATAGAATTGGTATTGTTTAGAAACCAATTAATCGACAGAAATGTTTCTGAAATTTTAAACCTTCATGAATATGCAGGAGAATTTGTTCAAAAACCAATTTCAATTTTTGATTCTGTAGAAATAGTTCAAGCTATTAAAACTCTTGACATACCAGCATCTAAATTAGATATTGGTAAATTAACTTACGAGTATCACTTAGAAGAAAAAAAATATAGCAACGCTATGTCTTTTGTGGCAGAAAAATTAAAAGATGCCAAAAAGAAAGAAAATGTAACTCCTAAAGACGTTGTATTATATGGTTTTGGTCGTATCGGTCGTTTATTAGCCAGAGAGTTAATGACTAGAACAGGTAAAGGAAGCCAACTACGTCTTCGTGCTATTGTAACACGTGGTAAATTAGACCAAACTGTTTTAGAAAAACGTGCTTCTTTATTACGTAACGACTCTGTTCATGGGGATTTTCCTGGTACTGTAAATACAGACCTTAAAAATGAAGCTTTAATTATTAATGGTACAACTGTAAAAATTATTACTGCTAACCAACCAGAAGATATAGATTATACTAAATATGGTATTGATAATGCTTTAATTATTGATAATACTGGTGCTTTTAGAGATAAAGAAGCTTTAACCAGATTAAAAAACTCTAAAGGAGCCGATAAAGTCTTATTAACAGCTCCTGGTAAAGGAATACCAAATATTGTTTATGGTGTTAATCATTTAGAGAATAACCCTGATAAACTTGATATTTTCTCTGCTGCTTCTTGTACAACAAATGCTATTACACCAGTTTTAAAAGCAATGGAAGATACTTATGGTGTAAAAAGCGGACATTTAGAAACTATTCACGCTTACACTAATGATCAAAACTTAGTAGATAATTTCCATAAAAAATATCGTCGTGGTCGTGCTGCTGCATTAAATATGGTAATTACTGAAACTGGCGCAGGACAAGCTGTATCTAAAGCTTTACCAAGCTTTGATGGTAAATTAACATCTAATGCCATTCGTGTACCTGTACCAAACGGATCTTTAGCTATACTAAACTTAGAACTAGAAACTGAAACATCAGTAGAAGGTATTAACGCAACACTAAAAAAATATGCTTTAGAAGGAGATTTAGTAGAGCAAATTAAATATGAAATGAGTGACGAGCTTGTTTCTAGCGATATTGTAGGTAGCTCTGCGCCTTCAATTTACGACAGTAAAGCAACAATAGTAAGAAAAGATGGTAAAAATGCAGTGCTATATGTATGGTATGATAACGAATATGGTTATAGTCATCAAGTAATAAGATTAGCTAAATATATAGCTAAAGTAAGACGTTTTACTTACTATTAAAATCCAAAACACTTTTTAAAAACGTATATACAAAGCCTCACAATTGTGGGGCTTTTTGCTATCTTTAAACCGCAAAGAGTGCATTTTATATTTTTAAAAAAACATAAAACTTAAAAAACAAATCTTAAGATGTTAAAAATCAAAAGTTTCCCTATTTTATTCTTATTACTTTTTTTAGTCACTTTTTCTTCATTTTCTCAAACAGAAAATAACGAAGATGAGTTATCATTAGATTCTGGTACCTTAGACAATCAATTTGAATACGTTATTCAAAAATCTAATAGTTGGAGAGATGAAAGAGGTCAAAACTATGAAGTCATTAAAAGCAACTGGTTATCAAAGCTTAAATCTCATACATTAGACTCGTTAAAAGCTGTAAAAAACGAGTTAATAACAACGCAAAACACCGTTAAAAATCAAAATGAAGAAATAGAACGTTTAAAAAGTAGCTTATCCTCTACTAAAACAAACTTAAAATCTACTAAAGAAGAAAAAGATAGTATGTCTTTATTTGGAATACAAATGAGCAAAAGCGGATACAATGGATTAATGTGGAGTATTATTGCTGTGCTTTTAGCCTTTTTACTTTTCTTTATTTTTAAATTTAAAAATAGTAATAGCGTAACCCGAGAAGCAAAATCTAAATTAACAGAAGTTGAAGAAGAGTTTGAAGAACATAGACGTAACGCTTTAGAACGTGAACAAAAAGTGAGACGTCAATTACAAGACGAGTTAAATAAAAATAGAAATAGTTAAACGTTTTTAAATACAAACAATAAAAGCGCAATCGGATAGATTGCGCTTTTTATCTCAAAATCTAGATATCTAACTATCTAAAGATCTAATTTACATTGCTCCCCATTCTTTTAAAGAGTCTTTATTCATTTTGATATAATCTGCATTTCCAGCTTTTTCAGCGCCTTCTAAACTTGCTTTTGCAGCTTTAATTGCTCCTTTTGTATCACCAGCTTTTGCTTTAATTAATGATTGTTGACGTAACCACCAAAATCTTGGATTTTCTTTAGTCATATCAATAGCTTTATCCATCCAAACAACAGCTTTGTTAATGTCTTTACCTGATTCTAAATAGTAACGTGCAGCTGCATAATAATCATCTGCAGATGGACCATTCATTACTTTATTAATAGCAGTTGTTACAGCTTTATCTGTTGGAACATCAAACTTTACAGCTACATAAGTTTTTTCCCACATAATACCTAATACAGCAGAATCATTTGTTAAATCATCAAAAGACACAGTAAAAGTTTCAATATCCATTGGTATATCATAAACTTTTGCATTTACTGTTGCCGCTACTTTGCTATCATCCCACTTTTGAGGTGTTCCCCAATTATTTGTATCACTATAAAAAATAACTTCCCAGTTATCCTTATTTGGTTTAGAAAAGATTGCATAAGATCCTGCCTTTAAAGTAGACTCTCCAACCATAACATCTGTACTAAATGTAACCATCGTATTCTGGTTTGCTCCTGTACGCCAAAGCTTACCGTAAGGAACTAAATCTCCAAAAATAGTACGACCTTTCATAGATGGTCTAGAATATTGTACAGAGACATCTGTTAAACCTACCTTCTGCTCAATTTTTTGTAATGGGCTTGGTTGTGGTGTTTCGATTTGTGCATTTACAGTAAAAGTTACTGCAAACACCATTAAAAGTGTAATTAACTTTTTCATTTTGGTTTTAGTTTTAAATTTTAGATGCATAAAATTACATATTGATTACCCTATAATTGTTAACAAAAACTTAAAAAGATAAAAAATCTTGTCCCAAAATATTATTAATCGTAATATTGCTATAAACAAATATACAAATATAATTATGGGATTAATTAAAGCGGAAATGTTTACAGAAGAACAAAATCAATTAGCCTTATATTTTAAAGCTTTTGGTCATCCTGCACGTGTAGCAATTATTCAGCATTTATTTAAAATTAACACTTGTGTTTGTGGTGATTTGGTAGATGTTATTGGACTAGCTCAACCTACAATTTCTCAGCACTTAAAAGAACTAAAAAAATTAGGACTAATTCAAGGAACTATTGAAGGGACAAGTGTTTGTTACTGTATAAATCAAGATAATTGGACAAAAATGAAAAACACTTTAACCGCTTTTCTAGACGCAGAAACTAACACTAACTCTTGTTGTTAAAAAATTAAATATTATGACATTATCAGAAATTAAAAAACATTTAAAAAATCTAGACACTATTGCGTTTATATTACCCGATGGTAGTTTAGTACCTAACCATTTTCATGTAACAGAAGTTGGTAAAACCACAAAACATTTTATTGATTGTGGCGGAACTGTAAGACAAGAAAAAAAGGTAAATTTTCAACTATGGAATGCCAACGATTACGATCACAGACTACATCCTGAAAAATTAATTCATATTATCGAATTATCAGAAGATATTTTTAATCTAAAAGATCTTGAGATTGAAGTCGAATATCAAGGTGAGCAAAGCATCCAAAAATTTGGTTTAGACTACCAAAATGGTCAGTTTTTACTTACCTCTACTCAAACAAATTGTCTTGCTAAGGATAAATGTGGTATTCCTGAAAAACAATTACCAAAACCAAAAGTTAAACTTGAAGATTTAAATAACGAGCCTTGTTGCTCTTCAGACGGAAACTGCTGCTAATTTTTTTATTATAATTATGAATACTCAAATCGAAGATTATATTAAAGCACTAGATATTGATACAATATCTAATGACAGAAAAGAGACTTTAAAACCACTTGTAGCTTTTATACAAGATAAAGCATCTAAAAAATTACCAATTACAATTAATTTTATTTGTACACACAACTCTAGACGTAGCCATCTATCCCAAATTTGGGCACAAACAATTGCAAACTTTTATAATATTGAAAATGTAACTTGTTTTTCTGGTGGTACTGAAGCTACAGCAATGTATCCAAAAGTAGCGGAGACTTTGCAAAATACTGGATTTGATATCGATAAAATTTCAGAAGGAAACAATCCTATTTACACCATTAAATATGATCAAAACTCACATCCTATAATAGGGTTTTCTAAAACTTACGGAGACAATTTTAATCCAAAATCTAATTTTGCTGCTATCATGACTTGCTCTCAAGCAGATGGTGGCTGCCCTTTTATTGCTGGTGCCGAAAAACGCATACCAATCACTTACGAAGACCCAAAATTATTTGACAATACCGATTTGCAAGACGAAAAATATTTAGAACGTTCCAATCAAATTGCTACTGAAATGAAATACGTTTTTCAAAAAATAATTTAATCTTTACCAGAAATTAAAATTATAAATGAAGAAATATATAGCAGAAACTATTGGTACTTTCGGAATGATTTTTTGTGGTTGTGGCGCAATGACAATTGACGAAATTACCAATGGTAGCATATCTCACGTTGGTGTGGCTTCCGTTTGGGGATTAATTGTAATGGCAATGATTTATGCATTTGGCGCGACGTCTGGTGCGCATTTTAACCCTGCAGTTTCCATTGGGTTTGCGGTTGCAAAAAAGTTTTCTTGGAAAGAAGTTCCTAAGTATTTTTTATTTCAACTAATTGGTGCAATTGTAGCAATTGCTTTACTATGGTTTTTATTTCCAGACAGTAAAACTTTGGGGGAAAGTATTCCCGCAACTGGTTTTCCTGATTATAAGGCTGCAATTTTAGAGTTTATTCTCACCTTTATATTAATGACAGTAATCATCCACATCTCTACAGGAAGTAAAGAAGTTGGTACTATGGCTGGTATCGCAGTTGGTGGTGTTATTTTATTAGAAGCTATGTTTGCTGGACCAATGACAAAAGCCTCTATGAATCCTGTTCGCACCATCGCTCCTGCTCTATTTACAGGACACTTTTCTCATGTTCTTTTATACATTTTAGCACATATTTTGGGTGCTATTTCTGCAGTAATCCTTCATAATTCTTTTAAGACAAAAAATTCATAATACAAAGTCTTGTTAAATTTTGTTTAACTATTACTAAAATAAGTTAAACATTTTATATCTTTATGCTATTAAATTTCACAGTAATGGCAAAAAAGAAAAACATAACAGCTAGTAACATCATCTCATTTTACATGGATTATGTGCTAGAACATAACCAGCAACCTAAATCTGTTTATGCTTTCGCGAAAGAAAACAATTTTGAAGAAGCTAAATTCTACGAGCATTTTGGTAATTTTGAAGCTATAGAAAAAGGTATTTTTAAAGCCTTTTACCAAAATACAATCACTGCATTACATGCTAGCGAAGATTACCAAAATTTCGAACCTCGTAATAAACTATTAAGTTTTTACTTCACTTTTTTCGAAAACCTAACAGCTAACAGAAGCTACGTTATATATGCTCTTAATCAACATAAAAACAAGCTTAAAAACTATGTGGTTTTAAAAGATTTAAAATCGCATTTTACGCACTACATTTCAGAATTAGGTATAGAGCTTATCGAAACTAAACAAGAGCAAATTGATAAACTTCAACAAAAAAGTTTAAAAGAATCTGCTTGGATGCAATTATTATTAACCATCAAATTTTGGATGGATGATACGTCTCCATCTTTTGAAAAAACAGACATTTTCATAGAAAAATCTGTCAATACAAGTTTTGATGTATTAGACATTGCTCCAATAAAAAGCCTAATAGATTTTGGAAAGTTTATTTATAAAGAAAAATTTCAAATGAACTCTTAATTCTTCCGCTATTGAAAACTATAGACAAAATACCTGTTTCAAAAATATCTCGAGCAACCAAATTAGTATCTACAGGTGCTAAAGTTGGTGTTAATTACCTAAAATATTATGGTGATAAGATTACAAAATCTGAAGTTGAAGCTAAAGAACGTTTAAACAAAAACAACGCAGACGATATTTACGACAGTTTAAAACAACTTAAAGGAAGTGCTTTAAAAGTGGCTCAAATGCTTAGTATGGAAAAAAGCATTTTACCACAAGCCTATGTAGAAAAATTTTCGTTAGCACAATTTTCTGTACCGCCACTATCGGCTCCTTTAGTTAAGAAGACTTTTAAAAAATATTTCGGTCAATTACCAAGTCAAATCTTTGACACCTTCAATCTAAATTCGGTTAATGCAGCTAGTATTGGACAAGTGCATTTAGCAGAAAAGGATGGGAAAAAACTTGCTGTGAAAATTCAATATCCTGGTGTCGCAGAAAGCATTTCTAGCGATTTGGCTTTGGTAAAACCTATTGCTATTAAAATGTTTAATATTAAAGGAAAAGATAGTGATAAATACTTTAAAGAAGTCGAAAATAAATTAGTAGAAGAAACTAACTACATACTAGAAGTTAAGCAAAGTAAAGAAATTGTAAATGCATGTAAACACATTCCTAACCTTAAATTTCCTGAGTATTACGAAGATTTGTCTTCAGAACGTATCATTACTATGGATTGGATGGAAGGCGAACATCTTTCTGAATTTACGGCACACAATACCAATCAAGAAGTAGCAAATAAAATTGGTCAAGCACTATGGGATTTTTATATGTACCAAATGCATGTACTTAAAAAAGTACACGCAGATCCGCATCCCGGAAACTTTTTAGTGTCTAAAAATGGCGAACTTATCGCGTTAGACTTTGGTTGTATGAAAATAGTACCTGAAGATTTTTACACACCATATTTTGAATTGGCTAAAAAAGAAAGTCTGGAAAACAAAGATATTTTCATTAAAAAAATGTTCGAATTAGAAATATTAAGAGAAGATGATAGCAAAGAAGAATTAGACTTCTTCTCTGCAATGTTTCATGAATTGTTAAGCCTATTCACCAAACCTTTTCATGTGGATACTTTTGATTTTTCTGATCCTGAATTTTTTAATGCTATTTCAGAAATGGGACAACGTTACAGTAAAAATACAGAGTTAAGAAAAATGAATGGTAATCGCGGATCTAAGCATTTTATTTACATTAATCGTACGTTTTTTGGGCTTTACAATTTAATGTTCGATTTAAAAGCTAAAGACATCAAAATCAATAATTTTAAAAACTTAAAATAATGAAGCATTTCAGTAAAAAACACATAGACGAAATGCATCATTTATACCGCATTAATCTTATAAATAGTGTCTCTGGATTTAAAAGCGCTAATCTAATTGGCACAAAATCTAAGAATAATATCGAGAATGTTGCAGTATTTAGTTCGGTAACGCACGTTGGTAGCAATCCGCCACTTTTAGGCTTTTTTTGCAGACCAACAACCGTTTTACGCAACACTTACGAGAATATCAAATCGACTGGTGTTTACACGATTAATCACATTCATAAATCAATAATTGAAGATGCGCATCACACATCTGCTAAATACGATGCTAATATTTCAGAATTTGAAGTGACTAATCTCTATTCAGAATATAAAAATGAATGTCTTGCGCCTTTTGTAAAAGATGCGCCAGTTCAGCTTCAAATGAAATTTGTTCAAGAGTATTTCATTAAAGAAAACGATACTATTCTTGTTTTAGGTGAAATTGAAAATCTTTTCATCAATGATAATTTATTAGAAAATGATGGCTTTGTAAATCTATCTAAAGCAGAAATTGCAACTATTAACGGATTAGACACTTACGCTATTCCTACTTTAGAAAAACGCTTAGAATACCAAAGACCTAAACCATCTTTAGTTAACAATCAATAAATGTAATTATCTGTAGATAAAAAAACCAAAACCTATGAGAATATTAGTAACAGGAGCAACAGGTTACATTGGTAAGCGTATTATTCCGTTACTTTTAGATCAAGGTCATACGGTAGTTTGCGCTGTACGCGGAAAATTACGTACAGAAAAAGCATATTCAGATGAAGAAAATCTTCATGTTGTAGAAGCAGATTTTTTAAAACCGGACACCTTACAAAACATCCCTAAAGACATAGATGCTGCGTATTATTTAATACATTCTATGTCAAATTCTGTAGACAAGTTTCATAAATTAGAAGAAGAATGTGCGTTAAACTTCAAAAATTATATCGAAACTACTAACGTCAAACAAGTTATTTATCTTAGCGGAATTACTAACGACACCAAACTTTCTAAACACCTATTATCCAGAAAAAATGTAGAAGACACTTTAAAATCTAATGTTTACGCATTAACCGTTTTTAAAGCAGGAATTATTGTTGGTTCTGGTAGCGCTAGTTTCGAAATTATTAGAGATTTAGTCGAAAAACTACCCATAATGATCGCACCAAAATGGTTAAACACCAAAACACAACCTATTGGTGTAAGAGATGTTTTAGCGTTTTTAACTAAAGGACTTGGTAAACAAGAATTGTACAACACATCTCATGATATTTTTGGTCCAGAAATCATGACTTACAAGCAAATGTTATTACAATTTGCAGACATAAGAAAATTAAAAAGACACATCATTACTGTTCCGGTAATGACGCCAAAACTGTCAAGCTACTGGTTATATTTTGTAACATCAACATCTTACAAATTAGCCTCTTCTTTAGTAAATAGTATGGGGATTGAAATTATAGGTGAAAAAAGTAACATCAATCAATTTCTAGACATTAAACCTATAACATATAAAGAGGCTGTAAAAGTAGCTTTTGCTAAAATTGAAGGAAATGAAATTGTCTCCAGCTGGAAAGACGCCTTTATAAGTAGCCGAAACAAAAAAAGAGTATCAACCAAATACCTTAAAGTTCCAAAATTTGGATGCTTTAAAGATATCAAAGAACGACAAGTAAAAGATGAAAACCGAACACTTGAAAAAATTTGGGCAATTGGTGGTGAAAATGGATGGTATTACGGTACAACACTTTGGAAAATTAGAGGTTATTTAGATAAACTAGTAGGTGGTATTGGTTTACGTCGTGGTCGTACCAATAAAACTGATATTAAAACTGGTGATGCCTTAGATTTTTGGCGTGTATTATTAGCAGATAAAGAACAAAAACGCCTTATCCTTTTTGCCGAAATGAAATTACCTGGCGAAGCTTGGTTAGAGTTTCAAGTCGCAAAAGGTAAAGTTTACCAACGCGCTACCTTTAGACCACGCGGTCTATGGGGAAGACTCTATTGGTATAGTGTTTTACCGTTTCATGGATTTATTTTTAACGGAATGATAAATAAACTAGCCAATGCCTAGAGGAATAGCTAAACAACATTTACCAACAAAAATTTGTCCCGTTTGCCAACTACCATTTACATGGCGAAAAAAATGGGAGAAAAATTGGGATAACGTAAAATATTGTAGCGAAAAATGCAGAAAGAACAAAACACAAGCCTAGTTTGGTTTAGAAACGATTTAAGAATTCACGATAACGCGTCATTACCAAATGCTATTGGTAGTAATAATCGTGTAATCGCTTTATATTGTTTTGATCCAAGACAATTTGAAGTAGATCAATTTGGCTTTAAAAAAACCGAAAAATACAGAGCTAAATTTTTAATAGAAACCGTAACCGATTTAAAGAATAATCTAGCTCTACTTAATATTCCATTATTCGTTTATACAATAAAACCAGAAAATTGTATTCCTAATTTGGTAGAAAACTATCAAATAAGCCATATTTTTTTTCAAGAAGAATGGACGCAAGAAGAAGTTGATGTGTTCAATAAGGTGAAAGAAAAGTTGCCTGAACACATACAAATTTCAACAAGTTTCAGTCAGTTTTTATACCATCCAGAGGATATTCCTTTCAATATAAAACAACTACCTAAAGTCTTCACCGAATTTAGAAAAGCTTGTGAAAAAAGAAGTGAAATTAGACAAGAAACTTCTTCATCAAAAGAAAAAGTAAATAAAGAAAGTATAGAAAACCTAACTTCAATTCCATCACTTTCTGATTTAGGTTTTATCGATTTTGAAGTACATCCAAATTCAGCGTTTCCTTTTAAAGGTGGAGAAACTGAAGCTTTGCAACGTTTAGAAGACTACTTTTTCAACACAAAAAAATTAGGCGTTTATAAAAAGACTCGTAACGGATTGATTGGCAAAGATTTTAGTTCCAAATTTTCACCTTGGTTAGCCAATGGAAGCATTTCTGCTAAACATATTTACTACCAAGTCAAGCAGTTTGAGAAAGCACATTTTAAAAACGATTCTACATACTGGCTTATTTTCGAACTCATTTGGCGAGACTATTTTAAATATGTGTCTCTAAAATTTGGTAATCAGATTTTTAAAATCGGCGGAATTTTAAACAAAGATTACCAATGGTCTAAAAATCAGCAAAAAATTAACGACTGGATAAACGGTAAAACGCCTGAACCTTTTGTTAATGCTAACATGCTCGAACTTAAAAAAACAGGTTGGATGAGTAATCGTGGCAGACAAAATGTAGCGAGTTACTTCGCTAAGTCTATGGAACTAGATTGGCGCATTGGTGCAGCGTATTTTGAGAGTTTACTTCTCGATTACGATGTGCATAGCAATTATGGTAATTGGATGTATGTTGCTGGCGTTGGTAATGATCCAAGAGACCGAAAATTTAACGTCAAACTTCAAGCCGACCGCTACGATAGTAATGGCAAATACCAGCGTTTATGGTTACAAGACACTTTATTTTAACCGTCAGTTCGAGTGTCCTGAGTTAAAACGAAGGATGTATCGAGAACAAAAACAAATTCATGAAAACACTTAGACTTATACTAGGCGATCAATTAAACAGCAAACACAGTTGGTATAAAAACAATGATAAAAATGTGCTGTATTGTCTATTTGAAATGCGCCAAGAAACCGATTATGTAACGCATCATATTCAAAAAATAATTGGCTTTTTTGCTGCAATGCGTGCGTTTTCAAATCACTTAAAAGACAACAATTTTAACGTAGACTATTACAAATTAGACGATAAAAACAACACGCAAGATTTAGTAGAAAATTTAAAACGACTTATCAAAAAACACGACATTAAAAAATTTGAATACCAATTACCAGATGAGTATCGTTTAGACCAACAATTGTCAGAGTTTTGCAAGTTTATAGATATTGAATCTGAAGCGTTTTCAACAGAACATTTTTACACAGAACGCGAGGATTTAAAAGCTTTTTTTAAAGGAAAAAAGCAATATTTAATGGAGAATTTTTACCGCGATATGCGTAAAAAGCACGATATTTTAATGGCTGGAAACCAACCTGAAGGCGGTAAATGGAACTACGACAAAAGTAATCGCAACAAATGGAAAGGCGAACATCAAATTCCGACTTACAAATATTTTAAAAATGATGTTTCTGATATTGTTGAATTAATCAAAAAAAGTGACATCAAAACCATTGGCAAGTTTGATACTAAAACGTTTAGTTATCCAATTACCAGAGCACAAGCGCTTGATCAACTTAAATATTTCTGTGAAGAACTGCTCATTCATTTTGGGGATTATCAAGATGCCATGCATACGGACGAAGTGTATTTATTCCATTCGCGACTGTCTTTTGCGATGAATATCAAGCTTATTTCAGCTAAAAATATTGTGGATACCGTTTTAAATTATTGGCGAAAACATGGTGACAATATTGACATTTCTCAAGTTGAAGGTTTTATTCGTCAAATTATTGGTTGGCGTGAGTATATGCGCGGTATGTATTGGGCTTTAATGCCAGAGTACAAAACCGAAAACCACTTAGAAAACACCAACAAACTACCTGAATTTTATTGGACAGGAAAAACCAAAATGAATTGCCTAAAAAATGCCATAATAAACAGTCTTGATAATGGTTACGCGCATCACATACAGCGTTTAATGGTAACTGGTAATTTTGCGTTGCTCGCACAAATAAATCCAGACGATGTTGACGCATGGTATTTAGGTATTTATGTTGATGCTTTAGAATGGGTACAATTACCCAACACACGTGGCATGAGCCAATTTGCTGATGGTGGAAAAATTGCTACAAAACCCTACGTTTCTAGCGGAAGCTACATTAATAAAATGAGTAATTATTGTGACGATTGCTATTATGATAAAAAGGAAAAATTAGGTGAAAAAGCGTGTCCGTTTAACAGCTTATACTGGAACTTTTTAGATGACAAACGCAGCATTTTAGGCAATAATCGTCGTATGGGAATGATGTACAGTTTACTTGATAAAATGGATAAAGACCAACTTGTAAACATCAAAAAACGTGCACAAAGTATAATTAAAAATCCTGACAATTTTTAATGAAAAACAACCTTAGCATTGTTTGGTTAAAACGCGACCTTCGTTTACAGGATAACGAAGCCATTACCAACGCCATAAACACCAAACAAAACGTGCTTCTCCTCTACACTTTCGAGGATTTTTTACTTCAAGATAAACATTACAGCCAACGTCATTGGGATTTTGTTAAACAGTCTTTACATGATATAAATCATCAGTTAAAACCTTATAATTCCAAAGTTTTAATCGTCAATAATTCTATTGAAAATACAGTTGAACAACTTCAAAATCAATTCAACATTACACACGTGTTTTCACATATGGAAACAGGTATACTTTCAACTTTTAAAAGAGATATCGCTTTTGCGGAATTTTGCAGAACTCAACATATAAATTGGATTGAAAACATTAATAACGGCGTACAACGCGGACTTAGAAACCGCAACACTTGGTTTGAAGATTGGGATCATTTTATGATGCAACCAGAGTTTCAGTTTCAGCCAAAACAAAATCAGTTATTAAGTATTGCTTCAGTTGAAGCATTAGAACTTCAGTTTAAAACCATTTCAACAGAAACTATTCACAACAAAAATTTTCAAAAAGGTGGTACAACAACAGGAATAAAATACATGCAATCGTTCTTCAGTAATCGCTATAAAAACTACATGTTTCATATCTCGAAACCTTTTGAAGCCAGAAAAGGTTGCAGCAGATTATCGCCTTACATTGCTTGGGGAAATTTATCCATAAAACAAGTCCTAAATGCAGCTGGAATTGAAAGAGAAAAAGGTAAAAACAAGCGACATTTAAATGCGTTTGTATCACGTTTACGTTGGCAAGCACACTTTATCCAAAAGTTTGAAATGGAACATACTATGGAATTTAAAAGTGTAAATAAAGGCTTTCATCAACTTGAAAAACCAGTAAACGTTGAATTACAAAATGCTTGGAAAGAAGGCAAAACAGGTTTTCCGTTAGTAGATGCTTGCATGCGCTGCTTAAATACTACGGGCTATTTAAACTTCAGAATGCGTGCTTTAGTGGTTTCATTTTTCACACATAATCTTTGGCAACCTTGGCAAGATTTAAGCGAACACTTAGCGAGTTTTTTTTTAGATTTTGAACCAGGTATACATTATCCGCAAATACAAATGCAAGCTGGCGAAACGGGAATTAATATGCTACGCATTTACAATCCATTAAAAAATAGTCTGGAGCACGATCCTGAAGGTAAATTTATAAAACAATGGGTTCCTGAATTGGCAAATTTAGAAACACCGTTTATACATAATCCCAGTGAAATAACCTATTTTGATCAACAACTAACAGGCTTCATTTTAGGCAAACACTATCCTTTTCCTATAGTAAATGAAAAAGAAACACGAAAAAAAGCTAGTGATATATTATGGGGACTTAAAGATGATTTTTTAGTGAAACAAGAAAGCTATCGCATTTTAAAACGACATACTTTAAATGACCGTACAAAAATGCTTAATAACCCATAGATTTTAATTATTATGCATCAAAAAATAATATGTTAAATATTGTTTAACTTATTTTTTAAAAGATTAAACATTTTGTAAATTTGATTAGAATCTTAAAGTTTAACTATTGCTTTTTAACACTTCTTATACCGATAAAGAAATTACTAAACAAATTAATAATTTGGTGGGTAAACCTTTTTCCTTTATTAAAGCTATAAAATTAAAAGGTATCGGTTCTAAACGTATGATAATTGACGAGGTTAGTCCTAACCTACATACCATAGTTAATTTAGTTAACGATATAAATTACGGTAGTATTGAATTAAGACCAAAAGGAATTTTGATTCATATTGGTAAAGGATTACAACGCTTTGCTTGGGTTATTCCATATTATAAACTAGTTATTTATAAAACAAATGGCGCAAGTATACATGCAGATGGAAAATTTATTCATTTTAGAAAAAATAAAACCTTTAAAGAAAATAAGCAATTTTTTAAAAAGCTATTAGATCAAAAAATAAATTTTGATAGTCAATTTTCAACAATACCATATAATGAATAAGAATTTTACGATAAGAGAAATTGATAGAATTATTGAAATGGCTTGGGAAGATCGAACTACCTTTGATGCTATTGCCTTTCAGTTTGGATTAAAAGAACAAGAAGTCATAAACCTTATGCGTAGAGAGATGAAACCTAGTAGTTTTAGACTTTGGCGCAAACGTGTACAAGGAAGAGCTACTAAACATCAAAAACTTAGATCTTTTGAAAATGGAAGATTTAAATGCAGTAGACAAAAACAAATTACACACAATAAAATATCTAAACGTTAGATATTACAACCAATCTGCTTTGTTTCAATTATTGAAAACAGCAATTAAAAAAGATGCTATGAATAAAGAAAAATTAGTAACTCCAACCAACGGACACAAATTAAATGGATTTTCTATTGAAGACATCGGTGATGATCATTTATTTACCAGTCTAGAAACACCAATGAAAAAAGATGCATTTAAAATTTCTGATGAAGAAAAAAAAGAACGTATTTCTATTCTTTTTGAAGAAATTATGGATGTTCTTGGTTTAGACCTAACCGACGATTCATTAAAAGGTACACCAAAACGTGTAGCTAAAATGTATGTTGAAGAAATCTTTTCTGGACTTAATCCTGCCAATAAGCCAAAAATAGCTTTGTTTGATAATAAATATCAGTACAACCAAATGCTAGTAGAAAAAGATATAACCTTTTATTCTAACTGCGAGCATCACTTTGTCCCAATTATAGGTAAAGCCCACGTAGCTTACATATCTTCAGGAAAAGTAATTGGTCTTTCTAAACTTAACAGAATTGTACAATATTATGCAAAAAGACCTCAAGTACAAGAACGTTTAACTAATCAAATTGGCGAAGATTTAAAACAAATTTTAAATACAGAAGACGTAGCAGTGATCATAGATGCTAAACATCTTTGTGTATCATCAAGAGGCGTAAAGGATGATACTTCTGCTACTGTTACAACTTTTTATAGTGGACAATTTACCAATCCACAAAAAATCTCAGAATTACAAAACTATTTAAAACAATAAGCTATGAGTACAATTGAAAAAGCATTAGAGTTTGAGCAAACTAGTTTAAGATCTTTATCTACTAGTGATCGTGTAAAATTATCAAGACAGGCAAAGTCTTTAATCTTAGAATTAAATCAAATTTATAAGAAAAAGAAAGACGAAAAAATCATGGACTTAATGAAACGTTTAACAGCTATAAAACGTAAAGTAGAAAAACGTTTACCTACAACAGTAACTATATAATTATGAACCATCTAGTTATTATTGGCGGAAGTAAAGGTATAGGAAAAGCTATTACTAAAAGTTTTTTAGACACTCATAAAGTCACTAACATTAGCAGGAATAAGCCTGACTTTTCTCATGAAAATTTAACACACCATTCTTGTGATGTTTTAACTGATGATTTACCTGATATAGAAAACTTAGACCATTTAATTTATTGTCCCGGAAGTATCAATTTAAAACCTATTGGACGCTTAAAATTAGACGATTTTAGAGCCGATTTTGAGATCAACGTCATTGGAGCCGTAAAAGCATTACAGAAATACTTAGAGCCTTTAAAAAAAGGAAATAACCCTTCTGTTGTATTATTTAGTACTGTTGCTACTAAGTTAGGTATGCCTTTTCACGCAAGCGTTGCTGCATCAAAAAGTGCTGTTGAAGGTTTAGTAAAATCTGTTGGTGCCGAATTGGCACCAACTGTTAGAATAAACGCAGTTGCTCCAACTGTGACTAACACAGATTTAGCATCAAAACTTTTGCGTAACGAGAAGCAAGAAGAAAATATGCGAGAGCGTCATCCGTTAAAAAAATACCTACAACCAGAAGATGTTGCAAATATGGCTACATTTTTATGTTCTGATAAAGCGTCTTCTATCTCTGGGCAAGTGTTTGATTTAGATTGTGGTATTGTAAGCTTTAAAATTTAGAACATATGAATGTTTTAAAAGCCTTTTTGTTAACATTATGTACTGTTTCTACCAAATCAGATTTGCAAAGCCAAACTTCTATTTACGATATAAACATTAATACCTTACAAGGACAACCAATAGACTTTAAAGCATTTAAAGGTAAACACATTTTGTTTGTAAATGTTGCATCTAAATGTGGATTTACACCTCAATATGAAGACTTACAAAGTCTTCATGATACTTATGGTGATAAAATTATAATAATAGGTGTTCCTTGTAACCAATTTGGGAACCAAGAACCAGGAAATAAAGACCAAATTATGTCTTTTTGCCAAGCTAATTACGGAGTTTCGTTTTTAATGACAGAAAAAATTGAAGTAAAAGGTACAAATAAGCATCCTTTGTATGCTTGGCTAACCCAGAAAGAAAAAAATGGAATAAAAAATTCTAAAGTAAAATGGAATTTCCAAAAATATTTAGTGGGTCCAGACGGACAGTTAATAAATTATTTTCTTTCGGTAACATCACCAAAAAGTAATAAAATTTTAAAATATTTAAAGTAAAAAAATGTTTGGGCTTTTTAAATCAAAATCTGAAGTAGAAAAACTACAAGTAAAATACGAAAAACTAATGCAAAAGTGGCATAAACTTTCAACTACCAATAGATCTAAAAGTGATGAAGTGTATGCAGAAGCTGAAGCTATTATGAATAAAATTGAATCCTTAAAAAATGAATAATCTTAAAAGATTCTTATTCTTCCTTTTTATAAATCTTGGTAGTTTAGGCTTAGGTAGTTTATTGATGAATAACGGACCAACATCAGAATGGTATTTAAATTTAAATAAAGCTCCATGGACGCCACCAGGTTGGCTATTTGGTGTAGCTTGGACGACTATTATGGTGTGTTTTTCTATCTATTTAACATACTTATTTTCTAAATTAAGCTCTAAAAACATTAAAATAGCCTTTAGTATTCAAGTGTTTTTAAACATTATTTGGAATTTTATTTTCTTCAATCAGCATTTAATTTTATTAGGGTTAATTACGATAATACTACTAACTATTGTTGTGTTTTACATCTTTTTCAGCTTTAAAAACATAATGAAAACCAAAAGTTTACTCCTATTACCTTATATGATTTGGTTACTAATTGCTACATCTTTAAATGCTTACATTCTAATAAATAATTAAAAGATTTCACTTTCGTGGAAAAACTTAAGCTATGAAAATATACAGATTACATCAAAAACAAAATTTACCAATCACAAAACAAGAAGCTTGGGATTTTTTGTCAGACCCAAAAAACTTAAAAGTCATCACGCCAGATTATATGGGATTTCATATACTTTCTGGAGCAGATAGACCAATGTTTGCAGGTCAAATCATTCAATATATTGTCACACCAGTTTTAGGAATTAAAACAAAATGGGTTACGGAAATTACTCATGTTATTGATGGTGAATATTTTGTAGACGAACAACGTTTTGGACCATATTCATTATGGCATCACAAGCATTTTATTAAAGAAATTGATGGCGGCGTAGAAATGGAAGACATTATAGATTACAAAATCCCAATGGGCATATTAGGACAATTAGTGCATCCTATTTTAGTTAAACCAAAACTGAAAGAAATCTTTGATTATCGTACAAAAAAACTAGAAGAATTATTTGGTAAATTTTAATCAGACAGACAAAAACACTAACTTTAAATATTTACAACTCTAGACACTTTAACTACTTTAAGTACTAACAAATGAAACAACCTTTAAATATATTCTGGTTTAGACGTGACCTAAGATTAGATGATAACGTAGGCTTTTACAATGCTCTAAAAGCAGATAAACCTGTGTTGCCAATCTTTATTTTTGATAAAGAAATTTTAAACGAACTACCAGAAGATGACGCAAGAGTAACTTTCATTTTTAATACATTGCAAAACATGCGAAATACACTTCAAGATGAACGTGACAGTAGTATTGCAATATATTACAGTACTCCAAAAGAAGTTTTTAAACAGTTAGTTGAAGATTACGAAATAGATACGGTTTACACCAATCACGATTACGAGCCTTACGCTAAGACACGTGATACAGAAATTGAAACCATCTTATCTGAAAATGACATCAATTTTAAAACCTTTAAAGACCAAGTTATCTTTGAAAAAGACGAAGTTGTTAAGCAAGATGGCGATCCATACGTTGTCTACACACCATACATGCGTACTTGGAAAGAAAACTTTAAAAACTACGACCTCAACATCTATTACACTAACGAGTATTTAGACAATTTGGTAAAAAATACAAGATTGCCAAACTTAACGCTTTCTGACATGGGATTTAAAACGTCTTCACAAAAAATTGCAGATTACACAGTAACACCAACGTTAATCCAAGAATACGAAGACAAAAGAAATTTTCCTGCCAAAGACGCGACTTCAAAACTTGGTCCACATCTACGATTTGGTACGGTTAGCGTGCGTAAAATGGTTAAAAAAGCAATTGCAGAACAAAACGAAATCTTTTGGCAAGAGTTAATTTGGCGCGAGTTTTTTATGCAAATTTTATGGCATTATCCAAAAACGCAAACCAATGCGTTTAAATCTAAATACGATAACATAAAATGGCGAAATAATAAAGAAGAGTTTGAAGCTTGGAAAACAGGAAATACAGGTTACCCATTAGTAGATGCTGGTATGCGCGAACTAAACGAAACTGGTTTTATGCACAACCGTGTACGCATGTTAGTTGGTAGTTTTTTATGTAAACATTTATTAATAGATTGGCGTTGGGGCGAAGCCTATTTTGCCGAAAAATTACACGATTACGAAATGGCAAGCAACGTTGGTAACTGGCAATGGGTTGCAGGATCTGGTGTAGATGCAGCGCCATACTTTAGAATTTTTAATCCAACCACACAAATTGATAAGTTTGATAAAGAACATAAGTATATAAAAAAATGGGTCCCAGAGTATCAAAAGTCAACATATACTAAACCAATTGTAGACCATAAAGAAGCTAGAGAACGCTGCTTAAAGGTTTATAAAGAAGCTGTATCCTAGAAAAAGCATTAAACAAAAAAGCATCTAAATTAAAATTAGATGCTTTTATTTTTTCAGGAATTAATTAAAATTAATTTCCTTCTAAACGTTCAATTTTTGCTCCAATAGCTTTAAGACGTTCTACTATTTTTTGATAACCTCTATCAATTTGTTCAATATTATGAATTGTACTTGTTCCTTTTGCAGAAAGTGCAGCAATTAACAAACTAATACCAGCTCTAATATCTGGAGAAACCATGGTTGTTGCTTTTAATTGTGATTTAAAATCATGACCAATAACTGTAGCACGATGTGGATCGCAAAGGATAATTTTTGCACCCATATCTATTAATTTATCTACGAAGAATAAACGACTTTCAAACATCTTTTGATGTACTAGTACTTCTCCTCTAGCCTGTGTAGCTACAACTAAAACAATACTTAATAAATCTGGAGTAAAACCTGGCCAAGGGGCATCTGCTATAGTTAGAATAGAACCATCTATGTAGTTTTGTATTTCGTAACCATCTGTATGTGCAGGAATATGTATATCGTCTCCTTGTTTTTCGACAGTAATTCCTAGTTTTCTAAATACATTTGGTATTTGTCCTAAATCATCCCAACTTACATTTTTTATAGTAAGTTCAGACTTAGTCATTGCAGCCAAACCAATCCAGCTACCAATTTCGATCATATCTGGTAACATGGTATGCTCTGTTCCGCCAAGACTTTCAACACCTTCAATAGTTAATAAGTTAGAACCAACGCCAGAGATTTTTGCGCCCATTCTATTAAGCATTTTACATAATTGCTGCAAATAAGGCTCGCAAGCTGCGTTGTATATTGTCGTAGTACCTTGTGCTAATACAGCAGCCATTACAATATTTGCTGTACCTGTTACAGATGCTTCGTCTAAAAGCATATCGGTTCCTACTAATTGATCTGCTTCTACGCCGTAAAAATAATCTTCACGGTTGTATCTAAATTTAGCTCCAAGATTTATGAATCCTTCAAAGTGAGTATCTAAACGACGACGACCAATTTTATCACCTCCAGGCTTTGGGATATATCCTTTACCAAATCGTGCTAATAATGGACCAACAATCATTATTGAGCCACGTAAACCGCGTCCTTCTTCTTTAAAAGCTGCAGACTCTAAATATTTTAAATCTACTTGATCGGCTTGAAAACTGTAAGTACCTTCAGAAAGTTTTTCTACTTTAACGCCTAAGTTTCCTAATAAAGTAATTAGTTTATTGACGTCTATTATATCGGGTATGTTATTTATGGTGACTTTTTCTGGAGTTAATAATACTGCACATAAGATTTGTAATGCTTCGTTTTTTGCTCCTTGAGGTTGAATGCTTCCTTTTAGTTGGTGTCCACCTTCAATTTTAAATGTTCCCATAAATAAGTTTAGTATCTTTTTCGGTTTCTGTTATTTTTTTTGTGTCCTTTTTTGTTGTTGGAATATTTCTTTCCGCTAGAAGCTTTCATTAGACTACTAGAGTCTGTTAAATCTTCTTCTGAATTTTTGATATTTAATTCGCCATTAGATAATTCAAATAAATGATCATAAATTACATCGTCCTCAACCGTATCTTTATTCCAGTTTAAGAAACATTTTTTCATATGGTTTGCAATAGTATACACTAATGCTTCTTTCATTTCACCTTCTTCCCATGTTCTAGCAACGTCAATCATAGTTTTAATATTGTTTCCATAAAAACGATATTTTGGAAAGTTTTGGGGATATCTTAATGGTACAGGACGTTCTGATAATTCTTCTTTAGAAGGTTTTTCAAATGGTGAATCTACATCCAACTCAAAATTAGACATAATAAATAGTTGATCCCAAAGTTTGTGCTGAAAATCTGGAACATCGCGTAAATGTGGTTGTAAATTACCCATTACTGCAATTATAGATTTGGCTACTTTATTACGTTCTTCTTTTGTTTCGCGTGATTTTGCATAGTTAATCATTTTTTGAATATGTCTACCATACTCTGGAATAATCAAGTGTTCACGCTCTGTGTTATACTCTAAATTGTCTATCAAAATTAAATAAGTGTAGTATTTATATATTTTGCATTTTGAAGTTTCTAAATGCAGTTGCAAAATACAAAAAAAAATTAAAGGCTTATTACGCCTTCAATTTTTTCTCCAACCTCTTTATACTTTTCTATAACGTGGTCTGGATTTTTCATTTTTACGCTAACCGAAACGCTGGTATATTTACCATTGCTAGATTCTTTTGTATTAATTACTGCGCCCATGTTATCAAAAATAACCTCTACGTGTTCTATTTTTGATTTTTCGGTTTGCACAATAAATTTATACAAATATTCTGTAGGCCACATTGCGGTATCTTGCAATTGGCTTTTTAACTTAGCGTAAAATTCGTCTTTATTTGGTATATTATCCATAGCGTTATTATAAGTCGCAAATATACCAATTTGTTTACATTTTTTTTTAAAGAATTTAATTCCGATTTTTACACTTTAATACACAGACCTTGATTACAAAAAAAATAGTTATTACTGGTGGACCAGGAACAGGTAAATCTTCAATTATTAACGAGCTTACAAAACGTGGTTATACCTGCTACGAAGAAATCTCTAGACAAGTTACTCTAGATGCAAGAAAAGATGGTGTTGATCAATTATTTTTAACCAAACCATTATTATTTAGCGAGTTATTACTAAAAGGAAGAGAAAAGCAATATACTAACGCATCTAATAGTAACAACGAATTTGTATTTTTAGACCGTGGTATACCAGATGTTGTTGCATATATGGATTATGCTAACGAAAGTTATCCTGAAAACTTCATTACATCATGTCAAGAAAATACTTATGATTATGTCTTTATTTTAGCACCTTGGCAAGAAATTTTTAGAAGTGATAACGAACGTTATGAAAACTTTGAACAAGCAAAACAAATACACGAATGTCTTTTAGAAACCTATAAAAAGTACGATTATCACTTACAAGACGTACCTTTTGGAAGTATCGAAGAAAGAGCTAACCATATTTTAAACGTTGTAAAAGCCTTGTAATGCAACATCCAATAAATATATTAGAACGTTATTGGAAATTTACATCGTTTAGACCCTTACAAGAAGATATTATAAACGCTGTTTTAAATGGCGAAGACACTTTTGCGTTACTACCAACTGGTGGCGGAAAGAGTATTTGTTTTCAAGTTCCGGCTTTGGCTAAAGAAGGTATTTGCATAGTTATTTCGCCTTTAGTGGCTTTAATGAAAGACCAAGTTAGGGCTTTACAAAATAAAGGTATCAAAGCAATTGCATTAACTAGCGGAATTAAACCTTCTGAAATTGATACCCTTTTAGACAATTGTATCTACGGAAATTACAAATTCTTATACCTATCGCCAGAGCGTTTACAACAAGAGCTAGTACAAGATCGTATTAGACAAATGAATGTTAATTTAATTGCTGTAGACGAAGCACACTGTATAAGCCAATGGGGAAACGATTTTAGACCTGCTTATAAAAACATAACCTTATTAAGAGAATTACAACCAAGCGTTAACGTTATTGCGCTAACAGCTAGTGCAACACCTAATGTTATTGACGATATTGTAACCGAGCTTGATTTTTTAGATCCAAAAATCTTTAAGCAATCTTTTTACAGAAAAAATATCGCTTATATGGTTTTTGAAGAAGAAGATAAATTTTTTCGTCTAGAAGCTATTTTAAATAAAAATAAACAATCCTCAATTATTTACGTTAGAAACAGAAGACTGACCATTGAAATTTCTAACTTTTTAGAACAAAAAAACATCAGTAGTACTTTTTATCATGGCGGTTTAAATAATACAGAAAAAGACCAACATCTTAACCAATGGATAACTAATCAAAAACAAGTTATGGTAGCGACTAATGCATTTGGAATGGGCATAGACAAACCAGATGTAAAAACAGTTATACATTTAAACTTACCAGATAGTATAGAAAACTACTTTCAAGAAGCTGGTCGTGCAGGAAGAGATAATACTAAAGCATACGCAGTTATCTTAAAAAATAAAAATGACGATGCACTTTTACACAAACAATTTATAAGTGTATTACCTACAGTAGATTTTGTTAAAACTGTATATAGAAAATTAAGTAACTATTTTCAAGTGTCTTATGGTGAAGGCGCTTACCAAACTTTTGAATTTAATTTTAATCACTTTTGCAAAACCTATAACTTTAACTCAACAAGCGCTTACAATACATTACAAATTTTAGATAGAAATAGCGTAATAACTTTAAGCAAACAATTTAATAACCGTACAGAAGTACAATTTATTATACCTAACAAAGCATTGTTTTCTTATTTAGAAACCAATAAACAACTTGCTACCATCGTCAAATCTATTTTAAGAACCTATGGTGGTATTTTTGAACATCAAACAAAAATAAATAACAATTTAGTTGCTAATAAAGCAAATGTAAGTGAGCAGCAACTTTTTATGGCTTTAAAGCATTTAGAAAAAGATGAAGTTATTACACTTAACATTCATAAAACAGATGCTCAAATCACCTTTATAGAACCAAGAGAAGATGATAAAACAATTAACCGTATTGCCAAAACAATAAAACAACAAAACGACTTAAAGCAAAAGCAAGTTAAAGCCGTTTTAGATTATGTAAATAATAATGACGTTTGTAAAAGCATTCAGCTACTATCCTACTTTGGAGAAAAAGAATTAGAGGAATGTGGAATTTGCTCAGTCTGTATTAAAAAGAAAAATGCTCCTGCTAAAACAACTTCAGCAGATGTCAATAAAGAAATCATAAAACAATTAGAATTTGGTCATTTAAGCTCTAAAGACTTATTTAAAGCATTACCTTTTTCTGAAGAACAAATAAACAATACATTAAAACAAATGTTAGAGCGTAACATAATAGAAGTTACAGCAACAAACACTTATAAATTAAAACATTTATAAAATGAAAGATTTACGAATAGTATTTATGGGGACGCCAGATTTTGCTGTGCAAACCTTAAAAACCATATTAGAGCATAATTATAATGTAGTTGGTGTTATTACAGCACCAGATAGACCAGCCGGTCGTGGAAGAAAATTAAACGAAAGCGCTGTAAAAACCTTTGCAAAAGAAAAAGGATTACACATTTTACAACCAACAAACCTTAAAAACGAAGATTTTTTAGACGAATTAAAAGCGCTAAACGCCAATCTACAAATTATAGTAGCATTTAGGATGTTACCAAAAGTAGTTTGGGATATGCCAAAACATGGTACATTTAATCTTCATGCTTCATTATTACCAAACTATCGCGGTGCAGCACCAATAAATTGGGCAATAATAAATGGCGAAACTAAAACAGGCGTATCTACATTTTTTATAGATGAAAAAATTGATACAGGAGAAATGATCCTTCAAAAAGAAATAGAAATTGATCCAACAGAAAATGCCGGTAGTTTACATGACAAATTAATGCATATTGGTAGCGATCTGGTTATAGATACCATAAAACTTATAGAAAAAGGAAATGTAAACACTACGCCTCAACCAGAAGATGCTATTAGTAAAACAGCTTATAAATTAAATAGAGATAATTGTAAAATTAATTGGGAAGCAGATTTAGATCAAATATTTAACCAAATTAGAGGACTTAGTCCATATCCTGCTGCATGGTCTATTTTAAAAAATGAAGATGAAGAATTAGACGTAAAAATCTATAAAGCTGAAAAAGAATCCGAAAATCATAATTTAATAACAGGAACTGTTATTTTTGACAAATCCTCAATTAAGGTAGCAGTAAAAGGTGGTTTTATATCAATACTAGAAATTAAGCTTCCAGGAAAGAGAAATATGGATGTAAAATCACTTTTAAACGGATTTTCTTTAAGTGAAAATGCAAAAATGCTGTAAAGCCTTATTATCACTGATTTCATTAAAAAAGCAAAAAAAATAAGCTTCTTTATTAACAAAAGGGGCAACTTATTAACAAAACACTCTATTTCCCTTACTATTACTTGCATAGTAGCATAATCCGTATAAATTTGTAAGAGGATTTAACAAAAATATGTTTAATCAACTATTTATTAATAATTAAAATTAAAATTATGAACAAAACAGATTTAATCGACGCTATGGCGGAGCACGCAGGAATTACTAAAGCAGCAGCAAAAAAAGCTTTAGAGTGTGCATTAATCGAAATTGAAGGAGCTTTACAAAAAGGAAACAGAGTTTCTTTAGTTGGTTTTGGATCTTGGTCAGTTACTAGAAGAGCTGCAAGAGAAGGAAGAAACCCTCAAACAGGAAAGACTATCAAAATCAAAGCTAAAAACGTTGTTAAGTTTAAAGCTGGATCTGATTTAGCAAACGCTGTAAACTAGTATTTGCTTAAAATAATTACCAAAAAGCCTTCTATTTTAGAAGGCTTTTTTTTGTTAATAGAGTATTATAATTGGTATTTAAACAAATTAATGTTACATTTAATGTAATAATCCTTTTAAATTATGACTACAACCAAACCAAAAAAGGGTGATTTATTAATTGCAGAACCTTCTATTATAGGAGATGTTTCTTTTAACAGATCTATAGTATTACTTACAGACCATAATAAAGAAGGTTCTATTGGATTTATACTTAACAAGCCCTTAAACTACACTATTAAAGATTTAATACCAGAACTTGATGCCTCTTTTAGAGTTTACAATGGTGGACCTGTAGAGCAAGACAATCTATATTTTATACATAAAAGACCAGATTTGATCCCAGATAGCATAGAAATTTCTTTAGGAATTTTTTGGGGAGGAGATTTTAATGTAGTTGCTAATCTTATTGCCGAAAAGAAAATTGATCAAAAAGATATAAAATTCTTTTTAGGGTATTCTGGTTGGGAAATAAATCAACTAGAAGACGAATTAAAATCTAATGCATGGGTTGTTACAAAAAACACTTATGAAAAAGATATCATAGAAAAAGATTACGAGACCTTCTGGAAAGAAAAGATGTTAGAGTTAGGTGGTGACTATTCTATTTGGTCTAATGCTCCAGAAAACCCAAGTTATAACTAGCTTAGTCTAACTTTTACATTTAACTTTTGCAATAATGCTTTTGCTACATCTGTCGCAAACTGCTTTTTTCTATATTTTGATACTGGTTGTATACCTGTTATTACGTTAGTAATAAACATTTCGTCTGCTTTTTGTATTTCAAAAGGCGAAATAGAAGCTTCTTCTAAAGTATATTCTTCCATTAAATTAATAATTTCTATTAATTGTTTTCTAATTATTCCTTTTAAACATCCGTCTGATAATGGTGGTGTTTTAATAGTATTCCCTTTAACTAAAAATACATTTCCGTTTAAAGCCTCAACTACACTTTTATTTGTATTAATTAACAAACAGTTGTCAAGGTAATTTTCTTTTGCATAAATACTACCAACAACATTTAAGGCTTTATTATTGGATTTTAATGTTGAAATTAAACTAGGAGACACATAAAAGTCTTTAAATAAATCAACTTCATAATCGCCTTCATTTAATAAATAGAAGTCTTGATCTAAAGCTTTTACAGAAACAATAAACTCTACATCATTACTTTCTGGTTTATATAATCCACCTTCTACTCTATGCACTTGCAATTTTACTCTACAAGTAGCTGTATCTAATTGATTAGCTTTTATGGTTTTTAAAATTTCATCTTGAAGAAACTCTAAAGTAAAACTCATAGGTATCTCCATACGCATAATACGCATAGATGCCATTAATCTAAAGTAATGGTCTTCAAAAAAAAGAAGTTTACCGTGTACTGCTTTTATGGTTTCAAAAAGCCCATCACCATAGGCATATGCACGATTATTGTTTGTAATTACTGTATTATTTTCTTGAAGATTTCCGTTAAAATTTATCATAAAAAAAGTCCCAAATTTCTTTGGGACAAATATACTCTAATTGTTGCGATTTTTAAGCAGAACCTAAGACTTGTTTTAAGTCAGAGATTTGATTAGTCCATAACATTTTTGCTTCTTCTACCTCGTCTTCTTCAGCATAGTCTGTAATCATTAAAGATACATCTTTGGTAATTTCGTCTACTTGAATTCTAATTTCAAAGTAATAAGGATCATCTTCATCATCTAACCATCTAAATTTTACACGTTCTCCAGACTTTTTTGTTAGTAACTTAGCTTGTTCTTCTGCTCCATCCCAGATAAATTTAAATAATTCTCCTCTAGAGTTAACATTATCTGCAAACCATTCTGACAATCCAGAAGGTGTTGATATATACTGGTATATTAATGACGGTGATGCATGGATAGGAAACTCTAACTCATACTTAATTTTTTCTTCCATTTATTTTTACTTGAAAATTATTACTGCCAATATATACATTAATTAACAAGTTTAGAAATCATTTTAAAAAATATTTAATTTTAAAAATAATGTTTGCTTGATATAATAATGTTATTATATTTGCACCTCCAAAATATGGCGAGGTAGCTCAGTTGGTTAGAGCGTTGGATTCATAACCCAGAGGTCACGAGTTCAAATCTCGTCCTCGCTACAAGAAAAAAGCTAAGATGTATGTCTTAGCTTTTTTATTTTTCAATAAAATAGTTTTTTCTTCTACTATTCCCGTACTTATTATTAATTAAGATTACCTTTTTATTAAGATTTAACCTGTTAAAAAACAGATAATTAACATAAAAACGTATGTTTTTTCATAAAATGAATAGTCAATTTATGAAAAAATTGATATTACAAGTGTACGTATTTTCGCCGCTTCAGATAAAAAAATATGCATTTCATCGAAAAATTATGCGTTTTACAGATGATTTAACTAAAGTAAGTTACATTTGTAAGCGAATACTTATACCTTTTGTCGGATAAATTTGCGTTTAAAAGAAAACTAATGATTCCAATAATTGAAATAGTATTTACGGATTAGGATATTTTAATATTGCTTAACCCAAATTATTAATTAATTAAACCCTTATTTGAATTAAAAAATCATGAAAAAAACTAACCTACTAGTTACTCTTATTTTATTATTGCTATCACAATTAATTATAGCTCAGGATTCTCATAAAAGAATTAGTATAACTAACCCTTCTAAATCAACATTACTAAAAATAGCTACTTCTGGTATAGATTTAAATTGCGGAGCTAGCCACTCTCATGATAATCTTGTTTTAGATTTATCAAAAGAAGAAGTTAATGCATTAGTTAATAAAAATGTTTCTTTTAATGTTATTATCGATGATTTAGAAGAATTTTACAGAAAAAGAGCAGTAAAAACTAAAGCTAAAGCAATAGCGCAGTTAAATGCTGAAAAATCTTTATCAGCTACTAACACTAACACAACACAACGCGCATCTATTTCTAATACAGTACAAGACAATATTATACAATATATAAACTGTGATGAAATTAATTGGGTAACACCACAAAACTTTCATCTTGGTTCTATGGGTGGATGTTTAACTGTAGATGAAATGAAAACTGAACTTGATGAAATGAGAAGTTTCTCTATTACTAATGGTTTAGATATAGTTTCTCAAAAATTAGATGCTTCACCTACAGGACAAACCACTTGGGGAAATCCTTCTAATACAATTTTTAATAATGGATTAACTTATAGTGGTATAGGTAACAGTAGATGGAACCCAGAAACTATATATTATGTAAGAATTACTGGTAACGAATCTTCAACTCCAGAAAACACAAAACCACAAATTCTTTTCACTTCAATGATTCACTCAAGAGAAGTAAGCGCCTTAATGAACAATATATTCTTCATGTGGTATTTAATTGAAAACTACAATACCAATGACGCTATTAAAGAATTAGTAGATAATAATGAATTATACTTTGTACCTATAGTTAATCCTGACGGACTAAGATGGAATGAGCATTTAAGTCCAAATGGAGGTGGAATGCAACGTAAAAACACGAGACCTAATACAGGTAGCAATTCAAGTTCGACTTCTATTAGAGGTGTAGACTTAAACAGAAACTTTGATTATTATTGGGGTTACAATAACGTTGGTTCTTCTGGTAGTCAAACAAGTAATACTTACAGAGGTCCATCTCCTTCTTCTGAGCCTGAAACTCAGATTATGGAAGATTTTATTTTAAGTAAAAACTTTCAAACTGCTGTTTGGAATCACTCTTACGCTAATTCTGTACCTCATCCTTATGGAGGTGTACCTTCTTTAAACTCAGGAAGAGAAGATGAATTTTATAGTTGGCACGAAGAAATGACTCGCTACAACAGATACCTATATGGTGCTACGATCTTTTATGAGTCTAATGGTATTCCTGACGATTGGATGTTAGGAGGAGCTCCTGATAATAATGGATCTACTGGTTCTGGTCAAGCTATATTAGGTACTACACCAGAGCACGGAAGTGAAGGTTTTTGGCCTCCACAAACATCTATTATTCCTATTGCAAAAAGATCGATGAGAATTTCTTTTGGTACTGCCTATTATGGTGGTAAATACGCAAAACTTCATGACTTAACGCAAAGCAACATAGATGATACAACTGCTAACTTAGATTTTGGAATTGAAAGAATTGGTCAAACTGCAAGTAATTTCACCTTAACTATCACTCCTATTTCATCTAATATAATTAGTATTAATGCTCCTGCCACACAAACTGGTATGAATGTCTTAGAGCAAAGAAATGTATCTGCTCAAATACAACTAGATCCAAGCATTGTTGCTAACGAAAAAATAGAATATAATGTAAAATTATCTAACGATAATGGTGTTATATATGATGTTAACTACGAAAAATATTACCAACCAACAGTACTTTTTGACCATGATCCTGATGTAGATGGCATTACTGGTTGGACACAATCTGGTGGATGGACATTATCTAGTGCAGACACCTATACAGGAACAAATACTTTAAGAACAAATGGTGTTGCTCCGTACTCTAATAATACAACAAGAACATTAACTACTACCAATAGTTATGACTTTTCTAATTCTACATCTGTTGTTGTACAATACTATTCTAAATGGGATATTGAAAGAAATTATGATTTTGTTGAAATCTTAGGTTCAACTGATGGTGGTAATAACTGGCAATCTCTTTGTGGTAAGTATACAAAACCAAATGCAACTAGTAATACTACAACCCATGATAATAAAGGAGGATCTTCTAACTTCCAAGCTAATAGTATGGGACAAGTTTATGATGGAGACAGAAGAGATAATTGGGTGATGGAAGAAATTGCTATAGATGCAGCAAACAATTCTTACTTATTAGGTGCTAATAATGTTAAATTCAGATTTAGATTTAGAACAGATGGTAGTAACGTATCAGAAAATTACACAACTACTTCTGATGGTTTTTTTATTGATGATTTTAAAATTATTAGTATTCAAATACCTTGTCAAACTGATGTTCCTGTAAACGTGTCTACATCTTCAATTACAGCTACTGAAGCTACAGTAACTTGGGATGCAATACCATCTGCAACTTATGATTTACGTTACCGTGTTTTAGGTTCATCTACATGGACAGATATACTAAATGTAACTACTAGTAGTTATACAATTACAAATTTACTAGCAACAACTACTTATGAAGTAGAGGTTAGATCTAAATGTGATACAGCTACATCTTCTTATTCATCTACAATTAATTTTACTACAACAGAAGTTAACTATTGTGACTCAAATGGTCAAAGTACTTCTGATGAATATATTGGGAATGTAACTTTAAACACTATTAACAATGATTCTGGAATAGGTATTACAGATACTGGTTATTCTGATTATACATACATAATAACAGACTTAGACAAAACCTTAACACATAATATCAGTGTTTCTAAAATATGGACAGGAACTATGTGGAATGAAGCTGTAACTGTTTGGATTGACTTTAATAAAGATGGCGACTTTGAAGATGCAGGTGAAACTGTTTTTAATAGTCCTGCTTCTCAAACAACACCTGTTACTGGTAACTTTTCAATACCTGGAAATGCTATAATAGGTAGCACTAGAATGAGAGTTTCTATGAAGTATAATGCTAGTCCAGCATCTTGCGAAAGTTTTTCTTACGGAGAAGTTGAAGACTACACTGTAAATATTACTGAACCAAGCTTAAGCAATAATCAATTTACAATCAATGATGTAAAAATCTATCCAAATCCATTTAATAACAGTTTTAATATAAGCTTATCCTCAAATTTTATAGGTCATAAAATAGAAGTGTCTGTCTATGATATGAGAGGTAGATTAATAATACAAGAAAATTCTGTTTTTGATCAAAAAGCAATAAATGTTGATAATTTAAAATCAATCTCTAACGGTACTTATTTTATCAAAATAAAAGACTTAGAAAACCAACAATTAATAACTAAAACACTTATAAAACAATAAAAAGGAAACACCCTTTTTTAAGTGTAAAAAGTAAATATTCAACAACAAGATTAGCCCCAAACTAATCTAAACCAAACTATTATGAAATCAAAAAACTTAAACAAGTCATGTCTTGCTATTGTCATTTTGTTTAATTTATTTTTAAGCAATTATGCCTTTTCTCAATGTGCATCAAATGGTAATAATACAAATGATGAATACATAGGTCGTGTTCAATTACAAGCAATTGATAACACCTCTGGTGTAGGTACAACAAGTACAGGGTACTCAGATTTTACAGCAATAAGTACAGATCTTACTCAAAATTCTAACTATACGATAACGGTAACACCTATATGGACAGGTCCTATTTATAGCGAAGGATATGCGGTTTGGATTGACTATAATCAAGATAACGATTTTACAGATCCAGGTGAGTTAGTTTTTTCTAACGGTGCAAGCACCGCTTCTCCTGTATCTGGAAGTTTTACTGTACCTGCTACAGCTTTAACTGGTAATACCACAATGAGAGTTAGTATGAAGTTTGGTGGTACACCTACTTCTTGTGAAGTTTTTTCTTACGGAGAAGTTGAAGATTATACAGTAAACATTGTTTCAGCTACCCCATACAATGAAGTTAGTGTTACAGGAAACGCTACAAATATAGATGATGGTGACACAACACCTTCAACTGTTGATGGTACAGATTTTGGAAATGCCGATATCGCAGGAGGAACTGTTAACCAAACCTTCTCTATCATAAATTCTGGAAATATTAATTTAAATTTAACAGGCGCTTCTCCTTATGTAACAATAACTGGTGCTAATGCTACAGACTTTACGTTAATAACCAATCCAACTACTCCTATAGCTCCAGGAGGTAATACTTCTTTTACGATCCAATTTGATCCAAGTGCTACGGGAGTAAGAACAGCAACCGTATCGTTTGCTAATGATGATACAGATGAAAACCCTTTCAACTTTAATATACAAGGTACAGGTATAGTTCCACCTCCTTGTGGTACAACCGTATTGCATACTGCAGATTTCGAATCTGGAACTAATGGATGGGTTAAAGGAAATATACTTTCAAATGACGCATATAGAACAACTAATGCAACTTGGTCATACTCTGGGAATAGTTCTTTAGTAGTAAGAGATAACTCAGGAACTAATTCTTCTTTTGATTCTCCTATATTTAATTTTACAGCTTATGACAAAGTAGACTTTAAATTTTTCTTTGCACCTAACAGTATGGATTCTTCATACAGTGGTAGCAATAAAACATACTCAGAAAACTTCTTAATAGAATATAGTAATAATGGCGGTCTATCTTGGACTACTGTAAAAACTTTTGAAAGTGGACAAGTAGCACAAAAAACTGCAGATTTTGAATCAACAAACTCTCCTATTTTCTATGCAAGAACCGTTTCTATATTAGCTACAGATTATACATTTTCAGCTATATCAAGATTTAGAGTAAGATGTGATGCTAGTGATAATGATGATCAAGTATTTATTGATTTAGTAACAATTTCTGGTACTTCATTTTGTACACCAACAAATGGTCCTGGAGGAGTAAGTGCAGATTTAGATTTATGGTTAAGAGGTGATAAAATTGATGGTTATGGTGTTACTACTGATGGTACTAACGTAACCACTTGGGTTGATAACGGTAAGGGTAATAATGCAACAACAACTGTATCTGGACAAGAGCCTGTTTATAGAAATAATGAAACAGACAACATAAACTTCAACCCTGTAATTGATTTTGAAAACAATCATAATACTGCAAGTCCTGACATGACATATATTAACGGAAGAGATGAGTTAAGTGGCTCTTCAGGATTTAATAGTAATGACATGTTTTTAGTGGTTGTAGCAGATCCTACAGTAACAGGATCTATGAATCCATTAGACACCTTTACAAGTACTGACCCGCTAGCAGAAAGTTATGCCGAAGACGTAACAGGTGTTGGATTTGGTGGATATACACAAAGATTATCTGGTGAGCGTTTTACCTACTGCATTGGTACTAGTAGTGGTAACGGTCCGTATACTGGATATGGTCGTGGTGACACATCTGGTGCTAACAATTATAATAAATTCAACATTATAAACGTAAGACAAAATTCAGCAAACACAGATATGGAAGTTTACCTAAACTCTAATTCTGTTTCTACTACATTAAATGATATTTCTCTTTACGCACCAATTAACAATAGAAAGTATTGGTTAGGTAGAAGTCAGTATTACGAAGGAAGTTTTGATGGTAAAATAGCAGAAGTTATTACTTTTAATTCAAGAAAACTAGACGGTGCTTCAGAAAGAAGAAGAATTGAAAGCTATTTAGCATTAAAATACGGTATTACACTTGGTGTTAACGGTACTGCAATGGATTATATAGATTCTAACGGAAATATCGTTTGGGATGCATCTGCTAATTCTGGATTTAATCATGATATTGCAGGAATATTTAGAGACGATGCTTCTAACCACCAACAAAAACAATCTAAAAGTATTAATACATCTAGCGTTATTACAATTGGACATGGGGACATAGTTACAACAAACTCTAACAACACTAACAATTTTGATAACGATAGAGATTATTTAGTTTGGGGACACAACAATGGAGCATTATCTGGGTCTACTGTTTTATCTGTAAACTTAGGTGCATCTTCAACTTCTGTAACAACTTTATTTGATAGACGTTGGAAAATTGTTGAAAATGGAAATGATGTTAGAGACGTTAAAATATCAATTCCTTCATCTGTGTTACCTACTAAAGCTGCTGATGAAGAATATGCTTTAGTAGTTTCTAACTCTTCATCTTTTGGATCTAATGATATTGTTGACGTTATTCCTATGAATGTTAATGGATCAACTTTTGAAACTTGGTATGATTTTGAAAACACTAAATACTTCACTTTTGGTATTGCTTCAAGAGTTGAAGGAAAATATAATGTAGAATTTTCTGCTGGTGATTTTTTAGTAGGTGAAAACTTTGTAAACCTTAATAATTCTTTTACAGTATCTGCATGGGTTAGAAATCTAGGAAACGGAGGTGATTATGTCTCTAAAGGAAATGCTTATAATTTCGAAATTATGAGTAACGGAAGAGTTAGAGCCAATATTAATGGTACAAATTACGCACAATCTGCTACTTCAATAACCGATACTAATTGGCATCATATAGCATATACCTATTCTGGTGGTAATTTAAGGCTATATATAGATGGTGTAGAAGACGGTAATAGTCCTATCGGCGGAGTAGCTATTCCTGTTGCCACTACAGATTATTTTGCTATTGGTGCAAACTATATAGATAAAAACACTATTAGTAATTCTTTTAACGGAGATATAGATGAAGTAAGAATTTGGGATAGAGTATTAACTCAAAACCAAATCAAATATTTAATGAATCAAGAACTAGAAAACCTTAGTGGTACTGTTAATGGTGCTTACCTTCCACAAACTATCACGCTTAATGAAGCAACAAGTTTACCGTGGAATGAGATGCAAGCTTACCATAACATAAATGAATTTTATGGTACAACAGTTGTTGATGGTTCTGGACACAAAAACTGGGTTAGAATAAAGTACCTAGTAACAGGTAAAAATATTATGGATAATCAAGCTGCTCCATTACCATATACAACAACAAGTAATGGTCTTTGGACTAACAACTCTTCTTGGACTAATGGTACTGAGCAATACATACCTGGTTCTGCTTCTATTGTTGACCCTACCATTACTGTAGATTGGAA